>CAZRQM010000015.1:0-15594 GCA_964602385.1 uncultured Thermotogae bacterium
GCGTGCGCGGGGCACTCGATCGGAACCTCGGCTGGCGCGTTGACCACATCTACGCCACTTCACCCCTTGCGAAGAGAGCGGTAGCCGCTTGGATCGACCGTGAGGCACGTGCGGCAGAGAAGCCGTCCGATCATACATTTCTTGTCGCCGAATTCACGCTTTGATTCGCGTTGCACTCTCTTGATTGGCGCCCCAGCACACCACAGAAAGATCGAGATCGAGTGATTGCTCAGCCCAGCCCGGCCAGCTTCCGCACCGTAGCGATGTTCTCCCTCGCTAGCGCGCGTGCACGCTCTGCACCTTGCGCGAGGATCTCCTCTACCTTGCCCGATGCTGCAAGCTCAGCCCTACGGGCCTGGATTGGCCGCAGGACGGCCATCAGGCTCTCGAACGCGGCATCCTTCAAGTGGGAGTACATAAGCTTCCCCTCAGCGAATTCCGACTTCAACTCGGAAACCATCGAGGTATCACCAATCATCTCACCTGATAGCTCAAGGATCTCAAACAGCGTCGCCACTCCGGGCGACATCTCCTCCCCAGCGGTGAGACCGGTGTCGGTGACCGCTGAGCGGACCTTCTTTGAGATCGACTTCTCGTCCTCCATTACCCCGACGTAGTGAGCCTCGCCCGCGCTCTTGCTCATCTTGATCGTCGGATCAGCAAGCGACATGATCCGCGCGCCCTTCCCCACAATCGGCTCTGGCTCTGGGAAGAACTCGCCGAAGCGGGAGTTGAACCGCCGCGCGATGCGGCGCGAGAGCTCCAGGTGCTGTACCTGGTCCTCGCCGACCGGAACGCCCTGCGCTCGGTAGAGGAGGATGTCCGCCGCCTGCAGGATGGGGTAGGTGAACAGCCCGGCGGAGATGAACTTCCTACCGGCCGACTTCTCCTTGAACTGGGTCATGCGGGTGAGGTCGCCATACGATGTGATACAGCCGAGGATCCATGCAAGCTCAGTGTGCTCGGGGACGGCCGACTGGATGAACAGGATCGAGCGTTCCGGGTCGATCCCGCACGCCATCAGATCAAGGGCCATGTTGCGCGATGCCTCGCGTAGCGTGGTAGGATCGACCTCAATGGTGATCGCGTGGTAGTCGACGATGCAGTATACGCAGTCATGCTCTTCCTGGAGGGCTACCCAATTGCGAAGTGCGCCAAAGTAATTGCCAATATGTAGTGTTCCGGTTGGTTGAATACCCGAGAAGATTCTTGTCACAGTCTCCACCTCTTCCTCAATTGCCTAGATCGTAAGCGGCGCGGCCCGCGCTCTCACCCCGTCATCTTGGCGAGTATAACGGTCAGCGTTTACCCGACGCAAGGAGGAGGACGTCCTTGACCAATTCGCGCTCTCTGCCGTATCATACGCGTGGGTGTTCGATGGCAGAAATCTCTGGTATCACGAGTTCGGCCGCTCTAGGTTCAACCTGCGCAGGTGCGGGTTGGGATGAGAGCGCGCACCGCAAGTGTAGATTCTTCACTTTCCCTGTCCTCTCCGCTCCCTCTTTGAGTATCGATTCTCTTCCGTCAAGCTTGGTTCCGCGCAACAGAGCGCGTTCTCATCGTGCAAGCAGAGCGTCTTCAGGGAGGCAAGATGTGCTCACAAACTGATCCTCTCTTCGCCGATCAATCGCACCGCGTCCAGAAGGTGAGGGAGTTGGTTGCGACGGGGGTGACGATCATCGATCCGGAACGGACCTACATCGAGCCTGGGGTGCGGGTCTCTCCCGGCACGGAGATCCTCCCAGGTACTCACTTGCGCGGAGGCACGGTGATTGGCGCGCGGTGCGTCATCGGCCCCGACTGCTACATAGAAGATTCAACAGTCGAGGACGACTGTCGCGTGCGCTATTCGGTCATCGAAGGGGCGCGGGTGCGCAGCGAGACGACGGTCGGACCGTACGCCCACCTGCGGCCAGGGGCGGACATTGGTCCCAAGGTGCGGATCGGAAATTTCGTTGAGGTAAAGGCGTCCCGCGTGCGGCGGGGGGCGAAGGCCGGGCATCTGACCTACCTCGGTGATACGGATGTGGGTGAGGATGCAAACATCGGCGCGGGAACGATCACCTGCAATTACGACGGAAAGGGAAAGCATCATACCAGCATCGGCAAGCGCGCGTTCATCGGCAGCAACACGTCCTTGGTCGCTCCGGTGACGATCGGCAATGATGCGCTCGTTGGTGCGGGCTCGACAATAACAGAGGACGTGCCGGACGGGGACCTGGCGCTGGGACGCGCGTGCCAGGTGAACAAACAAATGGTAGATCAAGGGGAGGAAGCCCAATGATTGGAAGGGAGCTTAAACTGCTGTGCGGAAACGCAAACCACCCACTGACGGAAGAGATCTCCTATGCTCTGGGAATCGATCTGTGTGATGCCGCGGTCGATCGATTCAGCGATGGGGAGGTGCGTGTGCGGATCCGGGAGACGGTGCGTGGGGCGGATGTGTTCGTCATTCAACCGACATGCCCGCCAGTCAACGACCACCTAATGGAGCTTCTGATTATCATTGACGCTCTTCGTCGCGCGTCGGCGCGCAAGGTAATCGCGGTGATCCCCTACTACGGCTACGCGCGCCAGGATCGCAAACACACGGGCCGCGTTCCGATCACTGCCCGTTTGGTGGCGAACCTTCTAGAGACCGCCGGTGCGGATCGCGTCCTCACCATGGACCTTCACGTCGGTCAGATTCAGGGGTTCTTCAACATCCCGGTGGATAACTTGCAGGCCGCTCCGATCTTCGCCAACTACTACAGGGAACACGATGCCGACGGGGGTAAGACAATCATCGTCTCCCCGGACGCGGGAGGGGCGGTGCGCGCTCGCCTCCTTGCTGAGCGACTCGACCTGCCGATCGCCATACTCGAGAAACGGCGATCCGCGGACGGATCGCAGGTACAGGTAGTAAACGTCATCGGTGATGTCTCCGGGAAGCGAGCCGTGCTCGTCGATGACATTGTATCCTCGGGATCGACTCTCGTCCTCGCGGCGAACGCTCTCCTCGAACACGGGGCAACGGAGGTACACGCCTACTGCACCCATGGTGTCTTCTCGGGCAATGCCTTGGACGCGCTGGCGCAATCGCCCTTGAAAAAGGTGGTCGTTACCAATACCATTTCCCAGGAACAGGCGGAGAAGAGTGATATTGTCGAATACATCCCCGTGGGAGAGCATTTGGCGAAGACCATTCGTCGGATCTTCGAGAACAAGTCGGTTAGCCACCTTTTCCCACATTACTAGATAGAACTGTAGGAGTGGAAATGTCTGCAACATTGAACACCAAGTTGCGCCCGGCAGGGAAAGCGGGAGCCCTGCGCCGCGAGGGGCTCATACCAGCAATAGTTTATGGCCCGACAATGGAGAACATCCCTCTTGTCGTAGAACGGCGTGACCTACGCGTACTATTTTCCCACATTACGCGCAGCTCTCGTATTGAGCTATCAATCAGTGATCACGAACAGGCGGAAACGATAGATGTCTTCCTAAAAACAGTCCAATACAATTCAATCACTGATGAGCCGATCCACATCGATTTCTACCACCCGGATCCCGAGACTCCACTTAAGCTGCACGTACCAATCAAGATCGTCGGCGAGGCCCCCGGGGTAAAAGCGGGTGGCGTCGTGAATGTGCTCTTCGATACGGTGCGTGTACATGGCCTTTCGAAGGACATGCTTCACCTTATCACTCTCGACATAAGCGAACTCAATCTTGGAGACGCGATCCGCGTGCGTGACGTTGACTTCGGCGGCGTCACTCCCCTTCTCTCACCGGAACGTATATTGGTTGCGATTGCGGCACCGCGCAGCGTGGAGACGGAAGAGGTGGGCGAAGAAGAAGCGATGCTGGAGACTGCGGCAGCGGAAGAGGGCGCTCCCTCTGAGCAAGCAGAAGGCCAGAGCAAAGAGGGATAATTGAAGGCCGTCTTCGGACTGGGAAACCCAGGGCTTGAATACGCGCCAAGCCGACACAACGTCGGGTTTGATGTTGTTGATCTCTATCGCAAGCGTCACGCTCCGCGACTGAAAGCGCGATTGATCGGTTCGGCTATTGTTTACGAGAGCCGCGATCTTTTTCTCGTCAAGCCGATGACGTACATGAACGCAAGCGGTGAGGCGGTCAGGGCCGTCATCGATCGCTTCCGGATAGCTCATCAGGATGCGCTCGTTGTCTACGATGATCTTGATATTCTCTTGGGCGAGATGAAGATCCTCGCTTCGGGAGGGCCGGGATCGCACAAGGGGATGATCTCCGTTATTTCGGCCCTTGAGAGCGTTGAGATCCCGCGACTGCGGATCGGAATAGGAAGCGAGAGGCGTCCACAAGATCAAGTGGACTACGTCCTTGGCAGGTTCACCGACAGCGAGTGGGAGACCGTCTCTTCCGTTATCGAGCGCAGCGTCGAAGCGATTGACACATTTCGAACAGAAGACATAAACACCGTCATGACCCGATTCAATAGGCGCTCCCAGGTTGTGAACAACGATCAGAAGGCTATACTGTAGCTCATGATGGCAGTGTGTCTGATTCCAGGAGGAACCGACGATGTACGACCGATTCTCGCGTGAATCGATGGAGATCATAGCCTTCTCTCAGGAGGAGGCGGAGGAATGGCGCCACAGTTATGTGGGCACAGAGCATCTCCTGCTTGCCTTCCTGAAGACGAAGGAGAGCAATGTGTTCCGCTTCCTGACCACACACGGCGTGACCTACGAAAAGGTCGCCACAGTGCTGGAATCGGAGAAGGGGCGAGGAAAGGTACGCCTTTCCGCCGATGATCTCGAACCGACACCACGCCTGAAGCGTGTGATGAAAATCAGCTTTGAGGAGGCCCGGCGAGCTGGTCTGAACTCAATTCGCCCGGAGCACCTGCTGATGGGAATGCTGCGTGAGGGCGAAGGGACCGGTGCGGCGATTCTCCTTCACCTAGGGATAGATCTCAGCAAGACGCGTGCGTATTTCCTCCCCTCCGCCGGCGTGGGGATGGCCCTTAGATCGACGCGACGTCCGCAACAGCAGAGCAAGAGCGATCTCTCGGATTTCGGTCGCAACCTGATCGAGGAGGCCGAGGCTGGACGCCTCGACCCGGTGATCGGACGCGACAGTGAGATGGAACGGATCATCCAAATCCTCACCCGCCGCAAGAAGAACAACCCGGCGTTGATCGGGGAATCGGGAGTGGGAAAGACGGCGATAGTCGAGGGGCTGGCGCAGAAGATCGTGGCCGGGGACGTCCCGAGCATCCTTCGCTCCAAGGAGATCATCGAGCTCGACATGGCGTCGATCGTCGCCGGGACGAAGTACCGCGGCGAGTTCGAACAGCGGCTGAAGACGCTGATCAATCAAGTGATGGAATCAGACAATATCATCCTGTTCATCGATGAACTGCAGACAGTCGTCGGCGCCGGTGGTGCCGAGGGAGCGATCGATGCATCGTCGATCCTCAAGCCGCCGCTCGCCTCCGGAGCGATCCAGTGCATCGGAACTGCCACCCTGGACGAGTATCGCAAGTCCGTAGAGAAGGACCCCGCATTGAAGCGCCGCTTCAAGACAATCCTCGTGGAAGAACCGTCCGTGGAAGAGACAGTGAAGATACTGAAGGGCCTTCGCCCGCACTACGAGCGCCACCACGGGGTGAAGATCACCGATGAAGCGCTGTATCAGGCGGCTCGCCTCTCGGATCGCTACGTTACCGATCAGTTCCTTCCCGACAAGGCGATCGACCTGATCGATGAAACAGCGGCAAGGATCAAGCTCCAGAGTTCGCTCCTGCCTGACGACGTGCGCGAGCTAATGAGCGACATGGAGGACCTCGATGAGCAGGAGCACGAAGCCGTCGGGGCGCAGGACTACGAAGCAGCAGCGCAATTACGAGATCGAAAGGCAGAGCTAGAGCAGGAGATCGAGCGTTTGAACGACGGCCAGCACCTTGCGAGCGAGCTGCAAGCAACGGGAAAAGACGTGGCACAGGTGGTCTCCATGTGGACAGGGATTCCCATCGGACACGTCCAGGAAGAGGAAACAACGCGCTTGGTGAACATGGAAGGCAATATCCACGATCGTCTCGTTGGGCAGGACGACGCGGTACAGGCGATCTCCCGTTCGATTAGGCGAGCTTATGCCGGGGTGAAGAACCCCCGTCGCCCCGTCGGTGTGTTCATGTTCCTCGGGCCGACGGGCGTGGGAAAGACGGAGTTATCCAAAACCCTGGCCGAGTTCCTGTTCGGCGATGAGGACGCACTGATTCGCGTTGACATGTCCGAATATATGGAACGCTTCTCCGTTTCCCGCTTGACGGGTGCTCCTCCTGGCTACGTTGGCTATGATGAAGCCGGCGAATTGACCGAGAAGGTGAGGCACCGACCGTACTCCGTGATCCTGTTCGACGAGATCGAGAAGGCGCATCGCGACGTGTTCAACATCCTTCTGCAGGTGATGGAGGATGGAATCCTGACCGACTCGCATGGTCGGCACGTCGACTTCCGCAACGCGGTCCTCATCATGACGTCAAATGTGGGAAGCGAGATGATCACCGATCGTGGCACGCTCGGCTTCAGCGACGATAACGTTGACTCCGAGGAATCATACAAGGAGATGAAGGAACGGGTGACAAGCGAGGTGCGCAAGGTCTTCCGTCCGGAGTTCCTGAACCGTCTCGACGACGTCATTGTCTTCCATCAGTTGAGGCGTGAGCAGGTCCTAGAGATCGCTAGCCTGATGATCGACGAGCTTAGGGAACGCCTGCAGGAGGAGCATGGAATGACGCTCACGCTCGACGATTCAGCGAATGAACTACTGATCGAGCAGGGGTACGACTCGAAGTACGGCGCACGGCCAATGCGGCGAGCGATCGAACGACTGATGGAGAACCCGATCTCCGAGCTAATCCTTAACCATTCCTTTGAGCACGGATCGACGATCGTCGCCTCGGCGGACGGCGAGGAGATGCGCTTCACCCGGAGCAAGTAGGATGGCCTACTGCTGCAGTCACTGTGGCTATCAGTCGGTGAAGTGGCTCGGGCGCTGCCCAAACTGCGGCGAGTGGGATACATTGGTCGCCGGCGAGGATGAGCAGACCGAGGACCGTTCCTGGATTGGAGAGGAAGTCCTTCCGATCAGCCACATCGACCTCGGTGAGGTCGATCGCCTGCAGTGCGGAATTGGTGAGGTCGATCGTCTCCTCGGTGGAGGCCTCGTTCCCGGAGGAGTGATCCTGTTTGGTGGCGAGCCGGGG
The DNA here is from genome assembly GCA_964602385.1 of uncultured Thermotogae bacterium. GTDB lineage: Bacteria > Bipolaricaulota > Bipolaricaulia > UBA7950 > UBA9294 > M55B144. The sequence goes on from CAZRQM010000015.1 coordinate 7,232, forward strand.
ATCGGCAAGTCGACGCTGCTGCTGCAGATTGCCCAGGGGTTCGCCGAGCGATATGGCCATGTCCTCTACGTCTCCGGCGAAGAGTCCGCCGCCCAGATCAAGCTACGCGCCAGCCGACTCAACGTATCGAGCGACCACCTGTACGTCCTCTCCGAACAGAGCCTGCACCGTATCACCGCGGCGGTGAAAAAGATCAATCCAAACCTGTTGATCATCGACTCCATTCAGACGACGCTCTCTGACAGTGTTCCTGGTGAAGCGGGAAGCGTGCGTCAGATGCGCGAGTCGAGCGCCGAACTCACGCGGCTCACCAAGGGGCGCAAGATGTCTACTTTCCTCGTCGGACACATCACCAAGGGGGGAGCGTTCGCTGGGCCGAAGACGGTGGAACACCTCGTCGACGTGGCAATCTACCTCGAAGGAAACCGCGGGGAAGACGTGAGAATCCTCAGGTCGGTGAAGAACCGCTTCGGTAGCACGGACGAGGTGGCCGTATTTCAGATGCAGGCGGGTGGGTTGAAAGCGATCACCGATCCATCCCGCTTCTTCCTTGCAGAGCATCAAGATGAGCCGCGCCCAGGAACGGTGATCGTTCCCATCCTCGAAGGGACCCGGCCGATATTGGTTGAACTGCAGGCGCTCGTCTCACCGACCGGCGGGTACGGCGTGCCGCAGCGCCGCTGCAGTGGCCTCGATTACAACCGCATCCTTCTCCTTCTGGCGGTGATCGAACGCCGGCTGGGGGTGAATACCTCCGGGGCGGATGTATATATGAGCCTCGCCGGAGGCCTGGAGACACGCGAGCGCGGCACCGACCTCGGCGTGACAGCGGCGATTGTCTCCAGCCTGCGCAACAAGGCACTTCCCAAACGGACGGTGATCGTTGGAGAGGTCGGCCTAACCGGCGAGATTCGCGGTGTGAAGAGGCTGCGCGAGCGAATCAACGAAGCAGGGAAGCTCGGATACGAACGGATAATAGTCCCCAGCAAGGGAAGTCCTACAACGCGGACGAAGATCGAAGTGATACCGGTAGAGACGATCGAGGAAGCAATGAACGTCCTCGGGATCGTGTAGGAATTGAGAGATTGGATGATTGAGAGATCGGATCATTGAGCCAATGCGCGAGTTGCGCAAAATTCACTAAATCGCACAATGACTCAATCATTCAATCACTCAATGACTCAATCGCCAGATCGATGTAAGGAGGAACGATGACTGATACACGCATGGATAAGCTGAACAAGGCGGCGGCAACCCTCAGAGGGAAACTGCCGGAAGTTCCGGAGATCGCGCTAGTGTTGGGATCCGGCCTGTCGCAGGCGTTTGGCATCCCCGGTGAGGGAGTGACGATCCCATGGAGCGAGATTCCGGGATTTCCCCTCCCCACGGTTGCCGGACATGCCGGCGAATTCTGGGCCGGTGAGGTGAACGGTAAGCAGTTGCTCTTGCAGCGTGGTCGCACTCATTACTACGAGGGCTACTCGATCGACGATGTCGTCTTCGCCACGCGCCTGTTCGCCCTGTTGGGAATCAAGACCCTGATCGTCACCAATGCCTCTGGGGCGATAAATCGAGATTTTTCTGCCGGTGACCTCGTCCTGATAACCGACCACATCAACATGCTCGGCACGAGTCCGCTGCGCGGCCCAAATCTCGACGATCTCGGTCCGCGCTTCCCGGACATGTCCGCTGCCTACTCTCCGCGCTTGCGTGAGTTAGCCAAGGAAGAGGCAGCATTGGCCGGGATTGCACTCAAGGAAGGCGTGTACCTGGCGACGCTCGGTCCATCCTATGAATCCCCGGCGGAGATCCGGGCGTTCCGCACATTGGGAGCAGACCTTGTCGGGATGTCCACCGTTCCCGAGGTGATCGCTGCTCGCCACGCGGGGATCGAGGTGCTGGGAATATCCTGCGCCACGAACCTTGCCGCGGGGGTGGATCCGGCGGCGACCCTGTCGCACGCCGAAGTGATCGAGACGACGAAGCGCGTTGGTGGCACGATGCGAAAGCTTCTCGTTACGGTGATCGGGCGTATGTAGAACCCGAAGAGCGAGTCATGTTTGCGGCCGTAGGCGCAATGCCCCGAGATACTGAAGCGTTGCCACACGGCGATTGCAAAAAGACGCGCAGGAAACGGCGGTTTCAAGAATCTTGCATCGTCAACTGACACTTGTATAATCTCGCCGCGTCGAGGGGCAAGCCAAGTCTTGCCCCTTGTCTGGACGAATAGCTTTTAAGTACTTAGGAGGTTGTAACCATGGCCAATGGCCCAACGCTGAATCCGTTTGAGATCTCTCAACGGCAGCTCGATAAGTCGGCAAAGAAGCTGAACCTTGATCCACAGGTGCACGCGCTTCTGCGTGAGCCGATGCGGACACTTGAGGTCCACTTCCCGGTGAAGATGGATGATGGGACGACAGAATTGTTCAAGGGATTCCGTGTGCAGTACAACGATGCCCGTGGACCAACAAAGGGCGGAATCCGCTTCCACCCTGAAGAGACAATCGATACCGTCAGGGCCCTTGCGGCTTGGATGACTTGGAAGTGTGCCGTTGTCGATATTCCGTATGGTGGTGGAAAGGGTGGCGTCATTTGCAACCCCAAGGAACTCTCGGCAGGGGAATTAGAGCGACTCTCTCGAGGCTACATCCGCGCGATCGGCCGCTTTATCGGTCCGGAGAAGGACGTCCCCGCGCCTGACGTGTACACGACCCCACAGATCATGGCTTGGATGATGGATGAGTACTCCAAGATGGTCGGCTACAACACGCCCGGATTGATCACCGGTAAGCCGATCGCGATCGGCGGATCGCTGGGCCGCGGTGATGCGACCGCTCGCGGTGCGGTGTACACGATCATCGAGGCGGCCAAGGTGATCGGCCTCAACCTGAAGGGCGCGACCGTCGCTGTGCAGGGGTACGGAAACGCCGGGTACTTCGCCGCCAAGCTCATGGAAGAACTCGCGGGGAGCAAGGTTGTCGCGGTGACAGACTCGCGTGGCGGAGCATACTCTGCCAATGGAATCGACCCCGAGGCGGCGTTTCAATACAAGAAGGAGACCGGGTCTGTTTCCGGATTTGCCGGTGTGAAGCCGATTACCAACGCAGAGATCCTCGAACTCAACGTGGACGTGCTAATTCCCGCTGCGATTGAAGGTGTAATCACCGAGAAGAACGCCAATGCGATTAAGGCCAAGCTCATCGCCGAGGTGGCAAATGGACCCACGACCCCTGAGGCCGATGAGATACTCGCCAAGAACGGCAAGTACATCGTCCCTGACTTCCTGTGCAACGCCGGTGGCGTAACCGTCTCCTACTTCGAGTGGGTGCAGAACATCGGTGGATACTACTGGACATTGGAAGACGTGCACGCGCGTCTCGAAAAGAAGATGGTCGACGCGTTCCACGCCGTCCACGAAATGGCGCAAAGCCAGAAGGTCGACAACCGTGTCGCGGCGTACATGGTCGCGGTGCAGCGCGTCGCCGAGGCGATGAAGCTGCGCGGTTGGGTCTAGCACATATTCTGAGCAAGCCCAAAAAGGTGCGGGGCGGGCCTCTCACAAGAGGAGACAGGCCCGCTTTTTGTTTCCAGATGCAAGCTTGCCAAGTAAACGCTATAGGGCTAAAATGCAGATAGAATGACTATCAACGCCAAAATGATCAAAGAGAGAAGGGAGTTTCTGGCAGATGCCTTCCCCTCTCTGCAACCAGCAGAAATCGTTGAATTACAGCGCATATCTCTTGCGGTTAGCTATGATAAGGGAGAGCTCATCGCTCAAGAGGGATCTTATGCTGCCGGAGTATATGTCGTACAATCCGGGCTCGTCTCGATCGGCAAGTACGCGAGCAAAGGCTGGGAGAAACGCACCCTCCGATTCCTTGCGGTCGGCGAGATGTTCGGCTTGGAGACGGTCTTTCTGGAACGGGAACCAGTTAATGTGCAGTTTGCAAAAGCCCTTACGGAATCATCTTTGGTCTTCTTCGAGCGATCGAACATTCTTGCTTTTAGCAAGACTCATCCCCGTCTGTTCGCAGATTTATGCCGGTGGCTTTCTCGTGAGGTGATAATGCTCGAATTCAAGCTCACCCGCGAGACAGTTGAATCAATCGGCCGTAACTTGGCCCTTCTCCTCATGGCATTGGCCAATAAGTATGGAGAGAAAGAGGGGACAAACCTTGTCGTCGAGCTACCAGTCCCCCGTCAGACCCTGGCCGAGATGATTGGCGTATCCATTGAAACCTTAATGCGGGCGCTCAAGCAGTTTCGAGAGAGAGGGTTGATTGAAACAGCACAGAACCGAATTATCATCACCGATCTTGAAGGCCTGAAAGAGAAGGCCCGCATTACATCGTTTTACCTGTCCATCCTTGAGGAAACCCTCTAGAGCACTTGATTTTTGTCGGCCCGCCAAAGGTGCAGTGCTTCTGGAGAAAGGTTGATCAGTGTCTCTGAAGACGAGACACCTGGAAGTGAAGTGATTATACGAAGTGTCTTGGCGGTTGACAGCCCAATTAAGCGTGCGAGAATCATTGGTGTGACCTTTGAAGGGAGAAGGGTGTTCCCATCTTCTGTCCTCTGCCCACATGCGTTTGCTAACTTGAGAAGCAGATCGCACATTCGTTCTTCGATCGATGCACGGCCTGAACATGCAGGTTGTTGTTTTAGGAAGTAGAAACGCTTAGCTAAACCCTGCATGCAGTAGCGTCTGACCTCGTCCTCTTCTCCAAGTATCTCCAGAAACAATTCCCGCTTAAAGAATAATAGATTGGTTTCAGTGACAGCGCGGGCGGAGCTAAGGTGAAGATCGGAGGGAGGGTCTAATAGAATCTCCAACCCTACGAGATTACCCGGTCCAAGGATCTCCAGGGGAAGGCGTTGGAGGCGTGTGCTTGTAGATGTGCACTGATCGCTCACCAGCCCATCGGCTATAAGATAGGATCCGGCTGCGTAAGTCCCTGCCTGGTAGATCAGCTCGCACTGCGGATAGCGAACGTGAAGAGGGGAATAGGTCTCTCTTATCCTGTCCCAGTCAACTTGCTCGGTCATCCTTTTCTGCCTTGTATTTTTCATGATCCCTTGAATGATTCTACTAGCTTGCTTCGCACCCACCAATGTGAAGCGACAGGGAACATGGACGTATATGTATAGGATGAGAGGGTGCATAAACTCGATTCTCGATTTTCAAATGGCAGGAAATACCCCTTGATTTGGCCATATGTTCTCGACTCAGTCATGCAGACAAACCGCGAAAAAGACACCTCGTTTTCTCTCCTTTACCGGGTGGGAGTTCCGTCTTCTCTTGGGTGCACAAGTGCAAAAATGAACTCGTGTCCCTGTCGCTTACCCTACCACCAGCACGAGCCACCTGCTACGCTTTTGCTCGGAGGTGGCCACATCATTATGGCACTTAACAAAACGATAGGGACCGTGCAAGAACGGTCATTAGGAACCCAGATCAACCCTTTGCATATGCTTTTACAACAGTTGGATCTGGCACGGGAGCATACCAGTATTCCCAGCGGGATCTGGGAGATCCTGCGTCGGCCTGAGCGTGCCCTCGAGGTGAGCGTACCGATTACGCGCGACGATGGCGAGATAGAGGTGCTAACCGGTTATCGAGTTCAGTACAGCAGCGCACGTGGCCCCTGTAAAGGCGGTCTTCGTTACCATGCCGGGGTTACACTCGACGAAGTAAAGGCGTTGGCGGGGTGGATGTCATTGAAGTGCGCGGTGGTAAACATCCCTTATGGTGGGAGCAAGGGAGGCATTGCCTGTGACCCGACGCGCTTCTCCCAACGGGAGATCGAGCGAATTACCCGATGCTACACCGCTCGCATCCTCCCCTTTATCGGGCCAAAACAGGACATCCCCGCACCAGACGTCAACACAAATGCCTTGATTATGAACTGGATCGTAGATACCGCTAGCGCGCTGCGGGGTGAGTCGATTCCCGCCATCGTGACAGGAAAGTCGCTCGAACTCGGGGGCGCGCTTGGACGACGAGAGGCAACCGGACGTGGGGTGATGTTCACCACTATCGGCATCCTGCATCGGCTTGACATCGATATCACGCAGGCTCGTATCGCAATTCAAGGATTCGGTAACGTTGGATCCATCGCTGCACAGCTCCTGGCAGATCAGGGAGCCAAGGTGGTCGGGATCAGTGATATCTCCGGCGGCTACTATTGTCCAACCGGATTTGATATCAACGATATCCTTCGCTACGTGGAAACCTCGCCCGGGCATCTCCTTGCTGGTTATAACGCTCCTGGAATGGAAGAGATCACAAACGATGAATTACTCACCCTGGATGTCGATGTGCTGATACCTGCCGCATTGGAGGCGCAGATTACCTCGCGGAACGCAGCAGATGTCAAGGCAAAGGTCATTGTGGAAGCGGCGAATGGTCCCACCACTCCTGAGGCGGATCTTATCCTCGCTGAAAAGGGAGTCGTTATTGTCCCCGATATCCTTGCTAACGCAGGAGGGGTGGTCTGCTCGTACTTCGAATGGGTACAGAACATCCAGTGCTTGGCTTGGGAGGAGAAGGAAACCAACCAACGACTCGGTCGAGTCATGCAGCGCGCGATTGCTGAGGTGTGGGATCTATCGAACGAACGCCAGATCTCCCTACGGTTGGCCGCGTTCGTACTCGGCGTGGAGCGCATAGCGCAAGCGATTAGCCTGCGCGGCGTCTTCTTGTAGCGCAATCGGAAAGACCGGAGATGAGGATGAGTCTCAACACCCCGAGTGGCTTACTCGCCGCAGAACTCGAAGCCGAAGCGCTGCTCGATCGCGCGCTGATGTTCTGTGCCGATCGGATGCATAGATCGGCGGATCAGGTGATCCAGGCACTACAGGAAGGTGAACCAGAAGTTCATAGCACCTTCAGGTATGCTATCGCCAACGGATTAGGGGCTTATCTCGGCAACCTCGGATGCGATTTTCGCGCTTTCTACCTGTACGGAAGTGCAATGAACGGCAACGCAGGAATCGCTTCGGATATCGACCTCATCATTGTGATCGAGCACAAACTGGATCAAGTGTGCCGTTTGTTACAGCGGTTGGATCTGGCGCTAGTAACCTCCTACAGGTCGTTGCTTGGATTAGTATCTGGTCCAGTTGGGCTCCTTGATGTTCACCTCGTGGATGTTGAGGAAAGAGAAATGCGTCATGGCTATGGGGCAGTACTCTGTTCATCGGAGACGAGTCCAATCTGTCTTTGGCGTCAACTTCCTGAAGTCGCGGGGGCTCCTGTAGTCCAGGAGTCCCCGTCTACTTCCCGATTTTCTCACTCTATCAAGCGGTAGTCCTGGAGATTGCCCGTACTTGCATACAGAACGAACAGAAGCAAGCCCTTCTAGTGCGCATGGATGAAGAACTGCTTCATCTCTTCTGGATGATAAAGATCAAACTGCACCACGCTTAGCACGTCAAGGTGTGTCTGACTACCTGGATTAACGCAACGTGTCCGCCCAAGATCTACTTTGTAGTCCCCAGTGACAACGGATTCGTGGCAGTGTCCTGATAGAACAAGGTAAGGTTGCACACGCTCGATGAACCGCCTTATTTCTATACTCCCTACATGATCAGAGAGGGGGAGGTAATCGTACCGTCCACGTGGAGTGGTCCAATCGAGAGGTGTGTTGTAAGGAGGTGCATGGAACAGGTGAATCGTTTGAGCGGGATTGTACGAGATCTCCTCGTCGGCACGAGCGTTTCTTCTGAGGTAGGTTTCGAAATCTTCAAGGTCGTCGGCGATCGTAGAAAGGTGTTCTCTTGCATCGGTAGTAATCCCCATCTCGTAGATATCCACGGTGGAATCCATTCCCATCGGACGCAACTTGACCCGATTCTCGTATTTCACCCAGTCCATCAATAAATGGCCACCCGGAGGAACGTAGGGATAGCCCGCTACCCACAACAGAGGCACTTCGCCTGGGAAGAAAGCCTGCTTCTGGTGGGAGTCCCGCAGTGCGACCAGCCGATCATTCAACAGGTGGAAGTTTAGCGTCTCTTTGTCGAACACCTCCAATAGGGGTTCATTTGCCCGGCGGTCATCATTCCCCATGATCACGTATATATCGGAGTGCCGATGATCGAGCAAGAAACTAGAGCAAAGGGGAATAAACTGTTCGATAAAGAACTCCCTCTGCAGAACCACTCCGTGATCCTCGCTTGTGCGATCCTCTACTCCATTGAGTCGGCCCTGGAGGGAATTCGGGGCAAGATCACCGGTGATGAAGATCGACGTGAGTTTCCACTGGTCAGCCACTCGAAACAGGAGTTCATAGAGTAGTATGTTCCCGTGAATATCGGTCACAGCAACAGATTGCATCATGATCCTTTCAGAGTATCCTTTA
>CAZRQM010000016.1:0-2425 GCA_964602385.1 uncultured Thermotogae bacterium
ATCGTGCGCTGCGGTTACACCGGTGATGTCTACCCGGTGAACCCGAAGTACGACACAGTGGACGATCTGAAATGCTATCACTCCATCGCCGAGCTTCCCAGTGGGATCGATCTTGCCGTAATGGCGATTAATCGCGATCTCGTACTCGATGCGGTCGCCGAGTGTGGCAAGAGCGGCATCAGCAATCTGGTGATTATCACCGCGGGGTTCAAGGAGAGTGGGAAGGATGGGATTGAGCGCGAACAGCAGCTGCGGGATCTCATCGAAAAGTATGACCTGAACGTCGTCGGGCCAAACTGCATGGGGCTCATCAACAGCGATCCCGCGGTCTTGCTTAATGCCTCCTTCTCCCGCTGGTTTCCAAGCGACGGCGAGATCGCATTCATCTCGCAAAGTGGATCGCTGGGAGAGACGGTCCTCGAGTTCTTCGAGGAGATGAGCCTCGGGATCTCTCAGTTCGTCAATCTGGGAAACCGCGCCGGTCTGTCGGAGAACGACTTTCTCCTCCACCTAGCAAACGACGATCACATTCGCCTCGTCTTCCTCTACCTGGAGAGCTTCGCCGATCCGCACCTGTTCAGACGCCTGGTAGAGCGGATCGGGCGGACGAAGCCAATCGTCGTCCTCAAATCGGGTCGCACGCAGGCGGGAGCGGCGGCCGTCGCCTCGCACACGGGTTCGCTGACAACCTCCGATGTGATCGTCGACGCGTTCCTCAGTCAGAGTGGGGCGATCCGCGTCTCGTCGATAAAGGAAGCGCTGACGGTGCTCGGGGCGGTGAAGTGGGGCGCAATCCCGGAGGGGAACAGAACGGTAATCCTCACCAACGCCGGCGGAGCGGGGATCATCGCCGCAGATGCCTGCGAGCGGGTGAAGGTCGATGTGCCGCAGATCTCTCAATCAGTCAAGGAGAGGCTCGCCTCGTTCCTCCCACCGGAGGCGGGGCTAGGAAACCCAATCGACATGATCGCCACCGCCAGTTCCACCGACTACGAGCGTACACTGCACGAGACGCTCACCGAGGTCGATGCGGCGATCGTCATCTTCAGGCCGCCACTAGTGTTCAATGAACCGCCGGAGACGGTGGCGGAGGGAATCGTGCGCGTGGCGGAAGAGAACCCGGGTAAGCCGATCCTCGTTTGTACCCTCAGCCGCAGCGCGGACTTGGCGACGTTTCGTGAACGGCTCGCCGTGGCGCGGATACCGGTGTACACCATGCCCGAAACCGCCGTTGAGGCCTTAGCTTCACTCTGTCGCGTGGGTGAACTATGGCGTGTGCGGCGGCCGATCGATCGCCACGTAAGCGTCGATAGCGAGCAGGCGCGCGGGATCATCGATCAGGCGAGCGATGCCGGACAGGGGGCGCTCACCTTTGCGCAAGGGGCGGGTCTCCTCAGCGCATATCACATTCCGGTCTGCCCGTTCTCCTACGTCGATGATAACGGTGCGGTAGAGGCATTCGCTGCGCAGGTCGGCTACCCGCTGGTGGCGAAGATCGATGCCCTCACCCTATTTCATCGCTTCGAACACGGAGCCGTAATCACCGTGATCAAGGATGAAGAAGAGCTTCGCGCTGCGCTAGAGAGGTTGCAGCATGTGATCGAAGAAGAGAGCTTGGAGGATGGGCGCATCCTGTTGCAGCCGATGATTGAGGGACGGGAATTGATCATGGGTGTGAACCGCGATCCTTCATTTGGGCCGGTGATCATGTTCGGGATCGGGGGAACGTTTGTGGAGGCGCTGAAGGACGTGTCGTTCGGCGTCGCCCCGCTGTCCATCGAGCATGCACGATTGATGATCCGCTCGATTCGCGCCTTCCCGTTGCTTGGCGAGTTTCGCGGCCAGCCGGCGGTCGATGTCTCGCGTTTGGCGACGATCCTGCACCGCTTGAGTCGGCTAAGCCAGGACATGCCACAGATCGCGGAGATTGACCTGAACCCATTCATGGCCGGACGTAATCTAGCAGCGGTCGATATCCTGATCAAGCTGCAGGGAAACAGTGATTGGTGACAAGTGATGAATGCTCAGAAAGAGCGAACAGCGTGAAGCCTTTGCCTGTGTAGCGTTGCACCTTGTGTGCGACGTTGAGTAACTCTGCACCAGCAACGTTGCAGACGAGCTGCAACGCTACGAAAGGATGGTGCTTGGCGGGTTTGAGCGAGCGGTAGCGAACGGGCGTGGAAAAACGGGGAACTCGGATCGCGGAACGTGGAGTGTTGAAAGCATTGCCTCACGCAAAGGCCTGTCTGCCGTCGTGCTCTGACAGACAGGACGCCAAGAAAAGCAACTCACTCTACGAGGTCCACGAGTGTAGCCACTCATGAAATGGAGCGATGGGGTTGCTGTTTGAAGCTGATTGCTGAAAGCTAATATCTCCTCAGACACTGAGGAGGGAAGAGGGGGACCCGGTTTCCCTTGCCCTGCC
>CAZRQM010000016.1:2525-14728 GCA_964602385.1 uncultured Thermotogae bacterium
CTAGGTACCACTCGTAAGGCTCAAGGGGGAGATTCTTCTCCTTCATCTGTGAGAGTAGCTCTTCCAGGTCGTCGACACGTTGGCTCCCACCGATCAGTTCGCCGTATCCCTCCGGGCCAATGAGGTCGGCGGCTAGAACCCGGCTTGGGTCCTGCGGATCGCGTTTCATGTAGAACGGCTTCATGCTGGTCGGGAAGTGTTCAATGAAGACGGGTTTGTGGAAGTGTTCACCGAGCGTCGCCTCTTGCGGAGCGCCGAAGTCGTCGCCGAAGGAGACCTCGTGACCGGCATCTTGCAGCAGCTTGACCGCATCCGCGTAATCGATTCGTGGGAATGGGAGTTTGACCTCTTCGCGCAGGAGGTCGATATCGCGCTTCAGTTGTCCAAGCTCGGTCTTGCGCTCCGCGGTGACGGCATCGACGACGTAGGCGATCATCTCCTCCTGCAAGCGCAGGTTGTCTTTGTGATCGTAGTAGGCCATCTCACCCTCGGCCATCCAGAATTCAGTTAAGTGCTTGCGCGTCTTCGACTTCTCCGCGCGGAAGACCGGTCCGATCCAGTACACCTTGCCCAGGGCCATCGCCGTTGCCTCCAGATAGAGCTGGCCGCTCTGGCCGAGGTATGCTTTCTCCCCGAAGTAATCGACCTCAAACAGCGTCGTCGTCCCCTCCACTGACGTGCCGGTAAGGATAGGGGCCTCGGTAGCGACGAATCCCTTCTCGTGGAAGAAATCACGCAGGGCGCGGAAGACGGCGTCGCGTACCCGCAGGATGGGGACCTGCCTGCCGGTGCGCATCCACAGGTGCCGGTTGTCCATGAGAAAACTGGGCGTGTGCTCCGTTAACTCGATGGGAAACGGTTGGGTCGGCTCGTGGACTACGCTCAGCGTGCTCAGTTGCAGCTCGCATCCACTGGGCGCACGCTTGTCCTCGCGCAGCATACCGGTGACGATGATCGATGTTTCACGCTGCAATCGGTCGGCTGCACCGAACATCTCCGGCGATTCCGGCTCGGCGATGATACCCTGGATCACACCCGTTCCGTCTCGCAACTGCAAGAACATGATCTTCCCACTGGAGCGTTTGTTGTACAACCACCCGCGCAGCGTTACTTCTTCCCCAACATGGCGTGGCGCCTCATCGATCGTTATCGTCTGCATTATGTCTCCTTTGAGTGAGGTATTGAGTGACTTGAGCGAATGAGAGATTGAGTGATTGGGCCAATCAACCTCGCAATTTACCGATTATCAAGTCTATCAATCATCCAATCCCCCGATCATTCAATCTCTCTACGATGCTATCGCCTTTAGGAGAGATTAGAAGCAGAAAGTCACCTTTGCAAGGGGTGAGTCTCTTCTACGATCATCTCGCTCTCGCGCACATCGTCGAGGACAGGTGCGATCGTGATCGGCGCCCCCTTGATGATGCGGTGTTTCCAGTTGCCGGATAGGAAGAAGCCAATCGACACGGCGGACGCGCCGAAGTTGGAAATAAACATCGCCCACCACACGCCATCCGCCCCCATGGCAAGGGAAAAGCCGAGGAAGTAGACGAGGGGAATACGTATCGCCCATAGGCGAAACAGGGAGAAGAACATGGAGTACACGGTGTGTCCAGATCCCTGATAAGTTCCGATGATTACCTGCAGGATCCCCATGAACGGGAAAGCCATCGCGGTGATGGCAAACATGTTTGCGCCAAGTGAGATTACTTCCGGGTCGTTGATGAAGATGCGCACGAGTGATGTGCGCAGGAAGTAGACGGCGGCGCTCGCCGCGAGGAGGAACGCGGTGGAGATCTGCATCCCAATCCATGCGGAATGCTCTGCACGCTTTGATTCTTCCGCCCCGAGGTTCTGGCCCACCATGGTTGCAGCAGCCTGTCCCAGGCCCATCGCCGGCATGGTGGCGATGGAAATGATGCGGTTTCCAATACCGAACGCGCTTACGACCGCTGTGCCGAAGCGAGCAAGGATGCCGGTCATGATGGAAAAGCCAAGCGCTGTACCCGATTGTCCCAATGATGCCGGCCCGCCGATCACGAGAATGCTCTTAACAGTCGCCCACTCCAAGCGCAAGTGACGCAGCCGCAGGTGGATCCCCACCTTCCCTGAAAAGAGGAGGTAGATGCCATACAAGGCGATCAGCCCGCGCGAGATGACGGTCGCCACGGCGGCCCCGGTGATTCCCCAAGCTGGAAACGGTCCCCACCCGAAGATAAACAACGGGTCGAGGACGATGTTCAACACAACAGAGACACCCATCAGCTTCATCGGGGTCATTGTGTCCCCCACTCCGTTGAGCAGGGAGGTAACGATGAACATTCCAAACATCGCCGGGATACCGCCGTAGATGATGCGCAGGTATGATGTTGCCGCGGGGAGGAGGTCCGGCCCCGCGCCCATCGCCACCATCAACGGCCGCGCAATGAAGACACCAGCGATCCCCAGGATGACGGCGAGAATACCCGTGAATGAGAAGACCTGTCCCGCCGCGTGGTTTGCCTCTTCATGCCGACGTGCTCCGGTGTACTGGGCGACGAGCGCCGTACCGGCGATGGTGATCCCAGCGCCGATGGAGATCATGAGGAAGACAAGAGGCCAGACTATCGTTGGCGCGGCGATCGCCACCTTTCCCAGTCGACCCAGCCACAGGGTGTCGACGAGGTTGTAGATCGTCTGGAACAAGTTGGAGAGCATCACCGGCCAAGCCAGAACAAGAAGCGTGCGGGCAATCGGGCCGCCAGTCAGGTTCCTGCGTTTCGGTGTGAGTGTCTCCCCAGCCATAGGCGCTATTGTACTCGGTGATGCGTGGCGCGTCCCACGCAGCGCGGATCGGGCTTACTCGTTTCCGATCAGATTGGGGTACTTGAGGCCGGTGCCCGTGTTGAACAGTACGACTGTCTCATCGCGAGCGATCGCACCTAGATCGAGAAGAGCTTCCAGAGCGGCGAGGGTCGCTCCTCCCTCGGGGCAGGCGAAGATCCCTTCCTCTGTTGTCATCGCGCGTTGAGAAGCGATGAGCGCATCGTCCGATACGGCGATCGCCGTACCGCTGCTCTCGCGTATCGCGCGCAGGATGAGGAAATCGCCGATTGCCCGCGGCACGCGCAGCCCCGCTGCGACCGTATGCGCGTCCTTCCATGGCGCGGCAAACTCCTCGCCAGCGGCAAGAGCACGGGGGATCGGCGCGCACCCCTCCGCCTGAACGGAGACCATGCGCGGGAGCTTCCCGTCGATCCATCCCAGTTGGCGCATTTCGGCGAACGCCTTCCACATGCCGATCAAGCCGGTTCCACCACCGGTTGGATAGATGACAACGTCGGGGAGGGCCCACTCGAACTGCTCGGCAAGCTCGTAGCCCATCGTTTTCTTTCCCTCCACGCGGTACGGCTCCTTGAGGGTGGAGACGTCGAACCATCCGTTCTTCTCCGCCTCGGCGTGCGCCTCTCTACCGCAATCGGTGATCAGGCCATCGATCAGGTGCACATCGGCTCCGTAGGCGGTGCACTCCATGCGAAACGGGAGTGGAACGTCGCTCGGCATGAATACGTGCGCCTTCATCCCTGCACGCGCGGCATAGGCCGACATCGCTCCGGCGGCGTTTCCCGCCGATGGGATGACGACCTCTCTTACGCTCAGCTCCTTCGCGCGGGAGATGGCCATGCACAAGCCGCGTGCCTTGAACGATCCTGTTGGGTTGAGGCCCTCGTCCTTGATGAACAGGCTCTCCATACCGAGGCGCGCTCCGGTGCACGCAGCATGGATAAGGGGCGTGTACCCCTCACCGAGGCTGACGACGTTTGTATCTTCACGCACCGGCAAGAGTTCGCGGTAGCGCCAGAGCGATGCAATGCGTCCGATCAGATCATCCCTGTGTAGGTTCTTCCTCGCACTCTCCAGATCGTAACGGGCGAGGAGGGGCTTCCCGCACTCCGGACAAACGGTGTGCGAAGTCTGTGCATCGAATTTGCTTCCGCAGTAGGAGCATTCTAGGTGAGTGAGGTAGTTCATGAACCCTTCCTAGTTGTTGGCTACTGCCTTTCTGATTGCCGCGACCATCCCCGCAGCATCGAGCCCGTACTCGGCAAGGAGCTTGTTTGCCGGCCCCGACTGCCCGAATCGGTCGTGCACTCCCACGCGCACGACGCGGGTGGGGTGGTTCTCAGAGAGGAGCTCACATACGGCACTTCCCAGCCCGCCGCTTACCTGGTGTTCCTCGGCGGTGACGACGAGACCGGTCTTCTTGGCCGAGCTTGAGATCGTATCGGCATCGAGCGGCTTGATCGTGGAGACATTCACTACCTCGACGGAGATCCCTTCCTTCGCTAGTTCATCCCTCGCCTCCAGCGCCGCGGAGACCATTACCCCACAAGCGAAGACCGAGACGTCGCTTCCCTCTGCCAGGACGCTCGCCTTTCCCAGCTTGAACTCATAGTCCTCGGGGAGGATGACGGGAAACTTGGCGCGTGCCAGGCGCACGTAGACTGGGCCCTCATCGTACTTGGCCACAAAGCGGGTCACGGCTGCTGCCTCGATTGCATCGGCGGGGACGATCACAGTCATGTTCGGAAGCACGCGCATGTTTGATACGTCTTCAAGCATCTGGTGGCTCGCTCCGTCCTCGCCGACGGTGAGGCCGGCATGGGTGGCGACGATGCGCACGGGGACCTTGGGATAGGCAATGACCTGCCGGATCTGCTCCCACGCCTTTCCGGTGGCGAACATGGCAAACGTCGAGGCGAACGGGCGATACCCGCCCATCGCTAGACCAGCAGCGATCCCCATCATGTTCGCCTCGGCAACGCCAATGTTGAAGAAGCGATGCGGGTGTTCCTTGGCAAACAGGTCGGTCTTGGTCGACCCAGCAAGGTCAGCCGTCAGGACAACGATCCGATCGTCCTCATGCCCCAGTTCGGCCAGCGTCTTTCCGTATGCGTCACGTGTCCCTTCGTATCGATCGAACGTCACTTTGGCACTCCTTCCCAGTCTTTCAGGAATCTCTCTATCCCCACGTCGGTGAGGGGATGGTTGAACAACTTCTTTAGGATCGCGTACGGAATGGTTGCGATCTCCGCCCCGAGGAGGGCAGCGTCAAGGACGTGCTGAGGATGACGAACGCTCGCCACGATGACTTCAGTGTCGAACGCGTACTCATCGTAGATATCGAGGATCTGGGATACAAGATCCATCCCGTCTCCACCGACATCGTCGATTCGCCCGACAAACGGCGACACGAAGCTCGCACCGCACTTCGCCGCCAACAATGCCTGGTTTGCCGAGAAGACGAGGGTGACGTTAGTGCGGATTTCCTCCTCAGACAGGGCCACCACTGCCTTCATCCCTTCCTCGGTCATCGGTATCTTGATGACGACGTTTTCGTGAATCTTCGAAAGCCTCTTCCCTTGTGTGATCATCCCATCTGCGTCAAGTGCTGTTGCCTCGGCGCTCACCGGGCCGTCGACGATATCGCAAATCTCAGCGATGATCTCCTCAAACGGACGCTTCTCGCGCGCGACGAGCGATGGGTTTGTCGTCACGCCGTCGATCAGCCACGCCATCTCACGAATCTCGGAAACATTAGCTGTGTCAATGAAGAACTTCATTATTCCTCCTTTTCCCTGCGCAAAGATCGTACCTGTGCCAAGTTTACTCTGTCGGCAGCGTCTTTCCCATCGATCTGTTTTGGTGTCTCAAGGATGAACGGCAGGTCGCGCAGCGATGGGTGATTGATCACCTGAGAAATCCCCGCGTTTCCGATCTCCCCATCCCCGATATGCGCGTGCCTGTCGCGCTTGGAGCCAAGCGGGAACTTAGAGTCATTCAGATGGATCAATTCGAGACGATCGAGTCCGATCTCTCGGTTGAATTCATCAAGTGTATCTTGAAGACCGGACGTGGTACGCAGCTCGTACCCGGCGGCGACCGCGTGACAGGTGTCGAGGCAGACGCCGATGCGGCCGGCGCCGCACGCATCCGAGAGGCCGTTACTGATCGCTCCCAGCTCAGCGAAGGTTGTCCCCATAGTCGTTCCCGCACCGGCGGTGTCTTCAAGGAGCACCCGGACGTTAGGGTAATCGGCCGCAACCTCGGATGCGAGAACGCGGTCAAGGGCCGTGATGATGCGTGCGATTCCCGCCTCGATCCCGCTTCCCTTATGTGCCCCGATGTGCGTGACGATCTGGTCGATCCCCAGCATCCCGGCACGATGGATCTCTTCTTGCAGTGAGACGATCGAGCGCTCGTAGAGCGCGTCATCCGGGCTTGCCAGGTTCAGCAGGTACATCGTATGGATGACGACATACTCAACCGATGAGCCCGTGAACCGGTTTTGGAACGAGGTGGCAATTTTGCTCGTGATCTCCTTCATCCGCCATGAGGAGGCGTTGTGAGAGAAGATCTGCATCGCGCTCATGCCTAGTGATTCCGCTTCGTCAATTGTTGCGGTGAATCCCTTTCCGATCGATAAGTGACAACCAAGAAGCATCGTGCCCTCCTATCTCTATAGCAGATTCAGATTATCGGGTAGATGCAAGGATGAGGCAACTCTCAAGCTTGACAAACGCGACGCTTCTCGGTAAAGTGGGTTATCCTAAATTGTGGAGGTGGTCGTCATGCAGACGATCAATCAGATTAGAAGAACCGTATTCACCCGCATCACCGTTACGCGCCACTCCCACGCCCATCACGGTCCCCATCGGGACCATCTCGCTTAACCCCTTTCCAAACCCAGTTTTACCTTTTACCCGTGTGCCGTGGTCTTTGTTGACTGTGGCATAGACTAAAATTTCCTTAGGAGGATAGCATGAACTTCAAGTGTGTGCTGTTGTTTGTGATTACATGTGGATTACTGATGGGCGTATGTGTTGCTTCGTTCGGCGGGGAGAAACCAGTATACACAGACGGTATCGACGGGGCGTTTCCCCCATTTTCCTACATCGACAAGAACGGCAATCCGACTGGATTCGACGTGGAGGTGGTCAAGTGGATCGGGAACGAGATGGGGTTTGATGTGAAGATCGTGCCAGTTGATTGGGATGCGATCATCCCGACACTCAAGCTGGGAAACATCGACCTGATCGCTTCGGGTATGACGATCACTCCAAAGCGCGAAGAGCAGGTCGACTTCACCGATCCCTATTGGATGATCAACCTCGCCGTGGTCGTGCGTGAGGTGGAGGGAGAGGACGGCAGCCTTGTTCCTCAGTACAACATCTTCTCCGCTGTCGCCCCTGGAAAGACGATCGGGGTACAGCGGGGCACCACTTCCCAGACCTGGCTACAGGAGAATCTGATTGATAAGGGGGTGGAGATCAAACTCAATCTCTACGACAACTTCCTGCTCGCGATCGAGGATCTCCTGATCGGCCGGGTTGACGCTGCCGTGATGGATGCACCGACCGCGCAGACGGCGGTTGTCAGTCGCGACGCCGTAATTATGGGAACAATCGATACCGGCGAGATCTACGGATACGCGGTCCGCAAGGGAGATACGACGCTCCTTGCACTCTTAAACGAGGGGTTAAGGCGATTGAAAGCAAGCCCCGAATGGGACCGCCTCGTGAATGAGTGGTTGATCGGGGGTTGATCTTCCTTCTGGGAGGGAGGGGATTGTCCCTTCCTCCCTCTTTCTGGTGGACATCGCTGGAATCATGCAGCTAATCAGAGAATCTCTCCCCCTGCTCCTTCGCGGGGCGGAGAAGACAATGCTCTTGGTGATTGTGTGCCTTGGACTCGGCCTCATACTGGGGGTTCTGATTGCACTTGCCTATCTCTACGGGACACGCTGGTCGCGCCCCATCCTTGCGGCTTACGATCGAGTCTTTCGTGGGTTTCCCGCCCTTGTCCTTCTCTTCCTCTTTTACTTCGGGGTGGGGAGCTTCCCCGGAGTGCACCTTTCCCCGTTTATCGCCGTCCTGCTCGCCCTCGGCCTCAGGAGCGCGGCTTATCAATCGCAGATCTACCGGGGAAGCCTGCTTGCGGTAGAAAAGGGACAGGTAGACGCGGCGCGGTCATTGGGACTCACCAAACGACAGACGATATGGTCCATCGTCATTCCCCAAGCGGCCTACTTTTCCCTGCCTGGCCTATCCAATGAGTATTCCGTCCTCCTTAAGGATACGGCGCTGGCGTTTGCCGTTGGCGTGATAGAGCTGCTTACAGTGGGGAAGTTCATCGCCCTGCGGACACAGGCGATCCTTCCCATCTACCTCACTGTAGGAGCGATCTACATCTTGCTCACCTACAGTGGCCTGCTGGTGTTCTGGTTGATGGAGCGCTCCATCCGCATCCCCGGCTTGAGCGGTCACAGCAGAGGGAGGATGGAGTGAATCTCATCATCGAATTTTACCCTCACCTTCTCGCTGGATTGGCGGTCACCTTGGAGCTGATAGCCTGCGCCGCTCCGCTGGGGCTCCTGATCGGGATCGTTGTTGCCTTATCCCGCGCATACGGCGGGCCGCTCCTCTCCCCGCTTGCCTACATCTACCAGATCATTTTTCGAGGGACACCGCTGCTGTTACAACTCTTCATCATCTACTACGGACTCCCCCGGCTTGGGATCGTGTTTAGCCCGCTCACCGCGGCGATCATCGGATTCGGGTCGTGCAGCGGAGCATACCACTCCGAATACCTGCGCGGGGCGCTCTTGTCGATCCCGCTGGGGCAAGTGGAAGCAGCACGCGCGTTGGGAATGGGAAAGCTTCAGACGATCAGGTCGATCGTCCTTCCCCAGATGATCCGCCGCGCCATCCCTGGTTGTTCCAACGAGATCACTTACCTCATCAAGTACTCGTCTCTTGCCTACCTCGTGACGGTGATCGATCTGACCGGCCAAGGCCGATTAATCGCCTACGCAACCTTCCGCTTCTTCGATGTCTTCCTCATTGTCGGGCTGATCTATCTGGGGTTGGTCACGATCGCAAACCACCTGCTACAGTTACTGGAACAGAAGGTGCGCATTCCAGGCTAAGAGCTAGTTCACGATCATGCTACATTCTATCTGTTTGAAGCGAATAGGCTAATATCTAGTAAAACCTTCAGCCTTCTTTTCTCGCCCGCTCGTTGTCACTCGCTCAACGCCTGCCTGCGTGTAGGTACGCGCAGGCAGGGCCAAGACCGCCAAGAACCGCCTTTGTTTCTTGTTCTTTTCCCATTCTTAGCGCTTTCCTTGGCGTCCTGTCTGTCAGAACACGACAGCAGACAGGCCTCTGCGCCTATCTGTGCTTCGTACACGGACAGGCCTTTGCGTGAGAATGCTTTCTTCTTCGAGGTTCATGGCCGGGAGAAAACAAGAGCATCTCCCGCCCACGTATGACTGTCTAGACCGGCACGAACCGCAGACCGTGGATCTTGCGATCTCCGCTCTGCCTGACGACACCGATTGTCGTTTTCACCCGCTTTCCGATCTTGGGCTTCTCGTCGAGGAGCTGGCCGGTGGCGCGCAGACCGCTATCCAGCTCGACGATCGCCAGCCGCAGGTAGCGCCGCTCGTAGTCTAGCGGCAGCGCGTAGAGGTCGGTATAGGTGAGAACCTTCCCCTCTCCCGTGATCTCGATCGGCTCCAGAGCCTCCGATCCGCACTCGGGGCAGCGGGCATGCACCGGATAGGTCTCTTTGCCACAGTCCTTGCAGCGAGCGCCGTATACTTTCTCATCCATGATTAGCCCTCCCGTGTGAGCACTGTCGCGACAACGTTGTTCCCGAACCCACCGAAGTTACAGGCAAAGGCGTTCTTCGCGCTCTCCACCTGCCGCTCACCGGCCTCGCCGCGCAGTTGCCAGGTGAGTTCAACGAGCTGCGCTACACCCGTGGCACCGACCGGATGCCCCTTTGCTTTCAATCCTCCGGAGGGATTGATCGGGAGCTTCCCGACGAGCGAAGTAACCCCTGCGGCGAGCGCCTTGTGCCCTTCACCCTTCTTGAAGAAGCCGACCTCTTCGCTCTCGGCGATCTCGAGGATGGTGAACGCATCGTGCAACTCGGCAACATCGATGTCCTGCGGGGTAAGCCCCGCCATGGCAAACGCCCGCTGTGCCGCCAGACGGACAGCCGTGAGTTCCGTTGGATCGGGCCGCTCGTGCACGGCGTGTGTATCCGTCGCTTGCCCGATCCCGGCGACGCGCACGATCGGACGTCCCAGTTTCTCGGCGATCTCCTGCGTCGCGAGGACCACGGCGGCAGCCCCGTCGCTCACCGGGCAACAGTCAAACATGTGCAGCGGCTCGGCAATCGGAGGATTGTTCACCACAGCCTCTGGGGCGGTAAGAATACCCTCCATCGTCACCGTCTGGTGAATGTGGGCGTAGGGGTTCTTCATCGCGTTGGCATGGTTCTTGATCGCCACCATTGCCAGGTGCTCGCGCGTGATGCCGTAGCGTTCCATATACAGCCGCGCGAACATCCCCGCCAGTGCGGGGAGGGTGACGCCGTAGATGTACTCCGCCTCCGGGTGAGTGAGGCTGGCAACAAAGTCCGTCGCCTCAAGGTTGTTCACCGCGCGCATCATCTCGACACCGGTGACGAGAACAACATCCGCCATTCTAGAGGCGATCGCTTGGTAGCCAATCTTGAACGCGGAGGCGCCCGATGCCGGTCCGTTCTCCACCGACTCGGCCATCGCCGGGAGGAGGTTGAGGCTATCAGCGAGGGCACTCGCAAGCGCCGTCTGCTTGTTCAATCGCGCCGCTCCCATGTTGGCAACGACAACTCCGTCCACCTTCACATCCCCCAGATTGGCATCACGCAGTGCGGCAAGGGACGCTACGTTCATCAGCTTGAGGAGGGGCCATTCAGAGCGACCGAACTTCGTCATTCCTGCCCCGATGACAGCTACGGGCCTCATTTGCCGCCTCCCTTACCACCGAGCACCTGCGCCTTGACCGTCTCTTCCTCCGGGAGCACGATCGTCTGCGCTCCAGCGAGGAGTTCGGGTGGAACCGGACGACTACCGGAGACGAGGCGCGGCTTGGCCGCGAGGTACGTTTTCTTAGTTAGAACCCAGGATGGCCCTCCGCCAAGCTCATGTGGAACCTCATACTTCTTCTGCAGCGGGTACTCAATCATCCACCGCCGGAAGCCGATCGGGCTCTCGGCGACAATGAGCACCTCCTCCTGATTGAGGTACTCCATGTGATACTCCATCTTAGCGGCAAATAAGTGCGACCCCACGCGCAGGCCGCGGCGGATCGTCATCGTGTGGTAACTCATGCCAACCTTCTCGTCAACGAGATGTCCGTTGACCATTCCAGCGAGCACGCCATCGATAAGTCCGACAAGAACGTACTCGTTCTTCACGCGATAGCGCTTGTAAGCGAGGAGTTCCCCAAACAAGCGCGCCGACACGATATCGTAGTAATCGCGCTCGACCCACAGCAGCGGGTAGATCGCCTCAAGGAGGGTCGGAACCTCTTCCCGATCTATCTGCCGCACCACCATCTTCTCCCCACTGGCCAGGGTGATCACCTTCGGCGGGTAGGGAGGCATCTCCAGTTCAGGCGGCCGTAGTAGAGCCTCAAGCTCGTCTACATTTCCCATGCAGAATCTCCTTTCTTACGTGTGATATGCTCCTCAAGAACGATGGCTCATCATGAGGGACAATGCAACTGACAAACAAATCACGTCCTTTTACACACAAAGGCTACGATCGACCATTAGCAACCTCAAGGTGGCAGTAGTATAGATCTGAACGTGACGATGAAACACAAGAAGGTGCATTAGTAACTTGACTTTCCCTGGCCTTCCCCTCCGCATACATCTTCTGATCTGCCTCAGCGAGGATTTCTTCCACCATCCGCTCAGGTTCAGGGCTTCAGTGGTCGTTTCCCACCGTGGAACCGGAGGGACTGGATCTTGAGTTGTGAGTCGCATTTCTGTAGTCTTTTCTTATGATACAACCCTTCCTCGATGATGCGGACAGAAGGTCATCCCCGGATCTCGTTGTAGCGGCTGCGTCACGCGTATTGCCTTATGGATTACCATTATCACTTGAAACGCCGAATGTCAATCTATCACAGGGGATGCGAGAGCTAAACCGCCTGTACGCGCACCGCCCCAATCCCCAATACGATACGGTGAGACATGTCATTCAAGATAGGCTTGAGTGAAGATCTCTGCCTTGGAGAGCGAGGATACCTACTTGACATCGGCGAGTTAAAGGATACTCTGAAAGGATCATGATGCAATCTGTTGCTGTGACCGATATTCAC
>CAZRQM010000017.1:0-14296 GCA_964602385.1 uncultured Thermotogae bacterium
GGATGACATTGCCTACGTAGCAAATGCCACGACCGGGCTTAACATCATCGCCCGCCCGCTCGCTCCCACTTGCCGCGGAAGACGAGGTGCTGGCGACCGATCACGAGTACGGCGCACTCGACCGCACCTGGCGATTCATCTGTGCCAAGCGTGGCGCAGACTACAAGCGGATGCACGTCTCCCTTCCGATTACGAGCAGAGAACGGGTGATCGATGAGATCTGGTCCGGGGTAACGCCGCGGACGCGCGTGCTGTTCCTGAGCCACATAACGTCCCCCACGGCGATCATCCTACCGATCGAAGAGCTGATCGCGCGGGCGAGGGAGAGAGGAATCATCACTGTGATCGATGGCGCGCACGCGCCGGGACAGATCGATCTTTCCTTGAACCGCCTAGGTGCGGACTTCTACGTCGGTAACTGCCATAAGTGGATGATGGCCCCGAAGGGATCGGGATTCTTGCACGCGCGGCGTGAGGGGCAACAGGTGATCGAGCCGCTCGTGGTAAGCTGGGGCTACGAGAGCGAGAAGCCCGGCCCTTCGCGCCTGATCGACTACACGGAGTGGCAGGGGACACGCGACATCTCAGCTTTCCTCGCCGTCCCTGCGGCGATGGAGTTCATGCGTGATCATGGTTGGGATAAGGTTCAAGAAAGATCGCATGAGCTTCTTCGCCGCTTCCGCCAACAGATTACAGATCTCACCGGCCTTGCGCCGATCACGCCCGATCGGAAAGACTCGTACGCGCAGATGGCCGCGTTTCCTCTACCCCCGTGTGACGGAGAGTCCTTGCAGCGGGCGATGTACGAGGAGTACCACACGGAGGTCCCGATCACACTGTGGGACAACCAGTCGTTCATCCGCGTCTCCGTGCAGGCCTACAATGATCAGGACGATCTGGATGCGTTGATCGCCGGCCTCGAAGAGCTCCTTCCTAAGTGCAAGCGCGGTTCACACTGATGATGAAAGATGCCCGGGAGGAGTACGTCCCTCCCGGGCACGAGAAAGTATGTCGTTATCCTACTTTACTGCCTGCGCAGCGTTCACGCGGCCCTGACCGTACCACTCATCGCGACCGGGCTTACCAAGATCATCGCTGCTGTGAAGGATGATCGTCTCCACTTGATTCACCGATGCACCCGGGTTTGCCTGCAGGATCAGCGCAGTGACCCCTACGACGTGCGGGCAGGCCATGCTCGTTCCGGTCATCCACGCCCAGCCGCCAGGGTAGGTGCTAAACACGAGGTCGTACCACCAGCCAGGGACGTCGTTCGCGTAAAGATCGGGATCAACGTTACCACCAGGAGCAGCGTAGTCGATGCCGGTCCCGTAATCAGTGTAGATGTAGGCCGGTGTATCCAGGCTCACCGTTGGGTCGTAGGCCCAGCCCTGCGGTCCGGTAGCGGAGATGGAGAGGGCATCGCCGCACTCGGCGGGGATGCTGATCCAGCTCGCATCGCCGGTTAGGTTAGCCGAATCGTTCCCGGCTGCCACGACAACGAGCGTTCCATTGCTCGACACGTAGTTGATCACGCGCGTGATCAGGTTCACCAAGTGCGCAACGTCGTCCGCCCCAAATTTGGTTCCATCTTCCAGCATGAACCCACAGCGCGGGAGGTAGGCACCGAGGCTCATGTTGACGACCTTGGCCCCAATCTGATTGGCGTATATCAATCCGGAGATCATCCAGTCGAAGTCTCCGCTTCCGGTACTATCGAGGACCTTTACCGCCACCAGCTCGGCATCAGGAGCGACCCCGATCGTACCGAGTCCGTTGTGTGCAGCGGCGATGATCCCGGCCACATGCGTCCCGTGTCCATCCTCGTCATCGATGTACGGCTCGTAGGGAACGAACGATGCGGAGAGCCCGACGTTCAGATTGGGAGCGAGGTCAGGATGAGACGTGTCGATCCCGGTATCGAGGATCGCCACGCGCACGCCGGCACCGGTGTAGCCAGCGTCCCACGCGCCTGGTGCGTCGATCGCATACATGCTCCACTGATACGTGTTGAGGAACGTATCTTCCTCTCCGGGGCTACCCGCAGATGGATCCCTTTTCTTTGGATGTTTCTTCGTGGCATCGAGCACCCTTGTGTACTCCTCGCCGGGAAGCCAGTTTAGTTTCACATTAGGGAATACATACGCCACCCCAGAGGTTGCTAACATGTTTTCAATGAAAGAAGAATCTTGTGTAGTAACTAGAACAACTCCCACTTCATCAAACTGAGTCTTGATGCTTCCGCCTGCCCCATTCACCTGTTGCGCTAGATCATGAGGAAGGTCATTCCCGTTGAATACGACCAAGTAATCATGCCCTGTGGGGTTCGCCGCCATCGGGGCGAGCGCGTTCTTGGGAGCAAGGAACGTGTCGCAACCGGAAATGAACAAACCCATCAGTACCGCTACCACCAGCAACAACCCCATTCTCTTGTACATTGCACCTCCCTAGTGGATCCCCGACAAGTTAGTGCCGGGATGTCTCGTGGATTCTATCATATCTATACGTACGTCCTATGACAAGAGGCGAATGAGGCGATAGCATCAACAAGCCTCCGAACATAAGACCTGCAGGGGAATACAGAACTTGCCGCGGTGGCAGATCCGTTGACACCCGAGTTGGGATCAGGTAGCCTTCCTTTCTAGACTGCTGCCAAGGAGAGGGAAAAATCAAGATCTGTTCATATCTGGAAATACGAGGGCTGGTCGATCAATCGGGGATCGGTGTTGCCACGCGCAACACGGTGCACGCACTCGTTGAGCAAGGAGTGGAGGTGACGACCGATCCTAAGGACGACTACGATCTTCTGCACCTGCAGTGGATCGGGCCGCGATCGCTCCACTATGCACACCTCGCGCACAGACACGGGCGACCGGTGGCCCTCACCGTGCACACGACTCCCGATCTGATTGAAGGGGCATTCACCATGTCGCGCGCGCTCGTGTCGCCATACCGTCGATATCTGCGCTGGTTCATGCGCCACGTGGATTTGTTGATCACGCCTTCCTCTGGAACCGCGGAAAGCCTCCATCCACTCGCCTTTGGAAAGCCGATCCATGTCTTCTCCGGGGGGATCGACCTCGATCGCTTCTCGTTCGATGCAGAAGTTCGCGAGGAATACAGGAGGGAGCATGCTCTCACCCGTCCGACTGTCCTTTGCGTCGGCCAGGTGATCCCGCGCAAGGGGGTGCAGACATTCTTTGCTGTCGCGCGTCTTCTGCCGCAGTTCGATTTCTTGTGGATCGGGCCGAGGGTGAGTCCAATCCTCTTCTATAACCCACACTTCAACAGGACCCTACGTAACCACCCGAAAAACGTTCGCTTTCTCGGGTTCGAGCCCAACATCGAACGGGCGTACCGCGGCTGCGATCTCCTGTTCCACCCCTCGCACTCAGAGTCGTTGGGCCTTGTGATACTAGAGGCAGCGGCAGTCGGACTTCCGCTCGTCGTGCGCAGGCTCCCCATCTATCGCGGCTGGTTGGAAGATGGCGTCAACTGTCTGATGGGCCAGTCTCCAGAGGAGTTTTCCTCCGCGATTTCCACACTCCTGCTCGATCAGGCGTCAACCATCTCAAGCAACGAGATTGCCAAGCGCCATTCGATACACACGGTCGGCCGCGACCTCATTGCAGCGTACGAGGAGATCCTTAGATGAGCGAGCGGGTGTTCGTGATCGGCCTCGATGGGGTGGGATTTCCGCTGATCAGACCGTGGCTTGAAGCGGGGTATCTCCCTCACCTGCAGGAGCTGTTCTCGCAAGGAGCGTCGGGAGAACTGACAAGCACGATCCCTCCGCTCACCGGCCCGGCCTGGGCCACGTTTCAGACAGGCGTCAACCCTGGGAAGCACGGAATCCTTGGCTGGACGAAGCGAAATGGGTACGACATCTCCGTGGTGAACGGAAGCGACATCAAGTATCCCACATTGTGGGAACTGGCAAGCGATAACGGTTGGCGCGTGGTGAGTATCGGACTCCCGCTCACCTACCCGCCGCGCGTGGTGAACGGGGTGATCATCCCCGGGATGCTCACCCCCAAGGGAGACAAGGCCCCATCCTTTCCTTCCGAGGCGTATGCCGAATTGCATGCCGCAGCCCCCGGGTATCGCTTCTTCCCCGAGTGTTCACACCTTCTCACCCTGAGAGGGAAGGTGGCATCGCTCCGCGCGAGTGTGCGTGGTCGGACCGAGGCCGCGTTGCACTTCATGAAGAAGGACGATTGGGACCTACTGATGATCCACTTCCAAACAACGGACAAGGCACAGCACGACTTGTGGGGGCTGAGGAAGAACGCGCCCCTTCTGGAGGTGTTCGAAGAGGTGGACCACAGCGTCGGGCTCCTCGTACGGGAGGCGAAGCGAGCCGGAGCAACGGTGATCGTCCTCTCCGACCATGGAATGGGGCCGCAGGACTACACGTTCTCCATCAACACGTGGCTTCTGAGCGAAGGGTACCTGAAACTGAAGAATGGAGCGGGAAAGCGCATCAAGGAGATTCTGTTCCGCCTCGGCCTCACCCAGCGCCGTCTGGCGCAGCTCGGGATGCTCTTCTATCCTCTCGCCTACCGGCTTGGCGCCGTCAATTCCTTCTTCGACGCCGTCGGCGACAGTTGGCTGGCAAAGCTAACCAACAAGGTGTTCCTGTCGCTCGATGACATAGACTGGCAGCGAACCCGTGCTTATTCGCACGCCGACGTGGGCCACATTCGTCTCAACCGCCGCGGACGCGAGCCGGATGGGATCGTGAGCGACGCGGAGGCTGAGCCGCTCATTACTGAACTGATGGAGAAGCTGCGCGCGGTGATCAATCCCTGCACTGGCGAGAGACTGTGTGGCGATGTCATGCGCCGCGAGGAGATCTACCACGGAGGGATGCTCGAAGAGGCGCCGGAGATCGTCTTCCTCCCGCGCGACCTGCGCACACTGGGGAGCGGCGCCTCGGGATTCTACTCGAACCGCCTATTCGACCGTGCGCTGATGCGCGGGAACCATCGCATGCAGGGAGTCATCAGCGTAATTGGAGAGCCTTTCCGCCCGCGTTTCGAGATCCACGGTGCGCGCCTGGTCGATCTTGCGGCGAATATCCTCTATCTGCTCGATTGCCCAATCCCAACCTACATGGACGGCTCCCTGTGGAAAGAGGCACTCACTCCGGAGATACTTGTCTCGCATCCACCCCGTTTCAGCGACGAGGCCCCACCACGAGACGTGAAAGAAAAGACACGGGACCTGGAGCAGGAGGAGGAGCTTCGGCGCAGGTTGAAGGGCCTCGGTTACCTGAACTGAGGTTGTATCCCACATGAATCATGCACTAGTATGCTGACATGAAGAAGCCGGTCAAGAAGATGCTCAGCTTCACCCTGTCGTTGCTGCTTGGGGCCGCACTCCTCGGTGGCGTCTTCTACTACGTTGGCTGGGAAAACATCTTCGAACAGATAGGTTCCTTGCACGCAGTGGGGATAATTGCCGTTGCGGGAAACGTCTTCCTCACATTGATCACGTGGGTCATTGGCTGGTGGGTCATCCTACGCGCATATGGTGTTGTGATTCCACTCCACCGCGTTATCGGAGCACGCCTGAGCGGTTTCGCCGTGAGCTATCTCACACCGTCG
The DNA here is from genome assembly GCA_964602385.1 of uncultured Thermotogae bacterium. Lineage (GTDB taxonomy): Bacteria > Bipolaricaulota > Bipolaricaulia > UBA7950 > UBA9294 > M55B144. The sequence goes on from CAZRQM010000017.1 coordinate 5,607, forward strand.
CTCTACTTCGGCGGTGAGCCGGTGCGCGCATTGATCGCCGCCGACAGCTCGTCCGCACCCGTCACCCGCATCTTCGCAACCATCGTTGTCGAACGATTCCTGGGAGGTGCAAGCCTCGTCTTCTTCATCCTCATCGGAGGCTTCTTCGCCGTCATCTCCCCGCAAGTTACCCACGCCGAGAAGGAAGCGGTGCTCATCGGTGTCCCGTTCATCTCGGTCTGGATGATTGTCGGCCTCATCGATTTCGCCGGTAACTTCAAGTGGATAAGTCGCATCATCCGCTCGCTGGGACGAGTCTTCACACGCTGGAGAGGAGGCCTCGAACGGGCAGCGAACAAGGTTGCCGAAACGGAAGATGAGGTCTACAACGCGTTTGCCCAACACTGGCGGGCAACTCTCCTCGCCTTGCTCATCCAGTTAGTCTCCAATTTCCTTGCCTACATGCGCCCACAGGTCTTCTTCTACTTCTCTTCACACACCACGTTCACGTTTCCCCAGTTATCGCTCCTGTTCACGCTCAACATCATCATGTCCACCGTACTCTGGATCACGCCGGGCGGATTGGGAACGGGAGAGGCAGCGCTCATTGGGATCTTCGCCCTCGTCGGCATCGCCAAGGATGGAGCCGTCGCCTTTTCACTCTCCTACAAGTTCTTCGAACTGCTCATCGTCGCCATTGGTCTCTTTTACGTGTTTCACAAGGGGATTGGTCGCATGTGGCACCGTGTGAAAAGCCGGCCGCAAGCGTCAGATTGGCCTCGCTCTTGACAAAGACCTGGACACCGCGTATTCTTTCGCCTGTTAATGATCAATATACTAATAATAAGAAGGTTAACAGGTGCCCTGGAACATCACTAAGCCTGAGGAGATGCCACTCGCGAAGCTATTGGCCAACGCATGTCGCCTCGCCACTTGGCGAGTGCGTGTGCACATCGAGAAGATAGGGATTCATCCCAGTCAAGGGCGCGTTCTCGTCCATCTCCATGAGCATGACAACGTCCCGCAATGGAGGATAGCCAAGGAAATGCACGCCAGCCCCGCAGCAGTAACGAGTATTCTGCAGCGGATGGAGCGTGACGGATGGATCACACGTGCGCGGGATCCACAAGATCAGAGAACGGTACGCATCAGTCTGAGCGATAGGGCAAGGGCTCTTGAAGAAGAGATGAAGTGCACATTTGGGCAGATCGAGGAAGAGATCTCCTCGATCTACACAAAGGAAGAGCGGGTCGAGCTGCGCCGTCTTCTCCTGAAGCTGAACGAGCGGTTCTCTAAAGATGATGAATCGCCCCCAGGGTGTGCAATCGATGCCAAGAGCAATAATAGCTGAGAGATACAATCAGTAGGGTTCAATTGGATAAACATAAGGAGGCAAACATGAAACGAATGGTCAGCTTGATGATGATTGTGGGACTAATAGGAATCGGTGTTTCATCGTATGCACAGTCAGACCTCGATACGTTCCCGATCGGAAAGACAGAGATGGTGTACCAGATAACAACTGAGGATATGGAGAGCCCACAGGTGCTTGGATTCACGATCGTATCACGCGGGAATGATGGCTACACACTCTCCATGAACATAGAAGCCAGCGGGACCGCGGATCAGCTAGCGGGGTTCGGCTTCCTGTTCACCGGTGCGCAGATGTCGTACGCGGGCGGAGAGAACGTCAGTTACTCACCGTTGCAGGCGCTCATGGAACAGCGTTCCCACCTGCAGGCCGGAAACGACTACATTCTTCCCGGAGGTGGATCGTTCAAGGATATCGCACTCGTGGAGATCGCCGGAGTGCAATGCCTGCAAGGATCGTTTGTCGACCCGTCCAATGCAGACACGAGGACAACCATGGCGTTCAGTGTCAGTGATCCCGTATACATGTTCCCGTTCGTACGCGCCGAGGAACAGCGTGACGGACAGTGGGTTACCACGCTGCAGATGGAACTGACGCAGTACACATTCACACCACCGGAGGGCTAGGGATGTCGCTACTCAACTTGAAGGACGTAACCAAGGACTACAAATTGGGAAAGACGGTCGTGCGCGCCCTGCGTGGGCTCGATCTCGACATTAACAAGGGCGAGATCGTCGCCATCATGGGCCCTTCCGGATCCGGGAAGTCGACGCTGATGCACATCCTCGGATGTCTGGACACCCCCACCTCAGGTGAGGCATCCATCGAGGAGTCGCAGATCCGCACCCTGAGCGAGAGCCAGCTCGTGGCGCTGCGTGGCCGCAAGATTGGGTTCGTTTTCCAGACGTTCAATCTGATGCAGACGCTGAGCGCGCAGCAGAACGTGGAACTGCCAATGATTTTCCAGGGGACGAAGAAGAAGGATCGGGCGCAGCGCGCGGTAGAACTCCTGACAAAGGTCGGCTTGGCAGATCGCGTGCACCATCGACCGAATGAACTCTCCGGCGGGGAGCGTCAACGGGTAGCAATCGCGCGGGCACTGGCGAACGACCCGGAGATCCTCTTCGCCGACGAGCCAACGGGGAACCTCGACTCCGAGAGTGGAGGAACGATCCTCGAACTACTGAAGCGACTGAGCGAAGAGGAAGGGAAAACATTGATCATCGTCACGCATGATCCGGATGCGGCGGCGATCGCCGAAAGGATCATCCGTCTGCGAGACGGGCGCGTGGTGGAGGAGGAGGTGCGCAATGCTTAAGGATTTCTTTCTGCTCGCGGCGCGCAGCATCACCCATCGCAGGATGCGCAGTTGGTTGACGGTGATCGGAGTATTCATCGGGATCACTGCGGTCGTGGCACTGATCTCGATCGGTCTTGGCCTCAACAAGACAGTAGAGCAACAGGTGTCCGGTGTCTTCGGCGTGGACACCTTCGTCCTCGTGCCAAAGGGGTCGTTCGGACCGCAGAGCCATGCCGGAGGAAGCTCAGAGCAGTACGCCCTTGACCTTCAATTCCTGAAATCGATCCCCGGCGTGAAGGTCGCGGCGGCGGTGAGGCAGCGAACCGGGTTCGTGCAGGGACCGACCAGAGCGGATGGCACATCGACCCAGGGGTTCCTCCCGGTGATGGGGCTGTCGACGGAGTTGGTGGACGAGTTCGAGTCGTTCACCGGTGAACTCACGGTCCAGCCCGGTGGGCGCCTGTTCATCGCCGGAGATACGGACGTCGCCGTTCTCGGAGCGGACACGGCGAAGCGGCTCGGGGCGAAGATTGGTGATTCGATCCTCGTCGCCGGCGATGACAAGAAGGAGCTCAATCTCACGGTTGTGGGGATCATGACACCGAGTGATGAACAGGCATCAACCGGCTCCAGTGGAGGCTTCTCCGCTGGAATGACTAGCGGCCAGAATAAGGACACGATCTACGTCCCCTACGACACGATGAGCCTGCTGTGGGGGGAGAGCAACGATGTGCTGGTCACCCTCGTTCGCACGCAGCCCGGTGCCGACGTGGACGAGGTGGCGGATCGCGTTCAGAAAGAGCTAACGGCACGCGGTTCCGAGATATCATCGATCACGTACAGTGACATCTCCGATGCCATTGGGACGATGACCACTACCGTGAGCGCGTTCCTCGCCGGGATAGCCGGGATCGCTCTCCTCGTGGGCGCGGTTGGAGTGATGAACACGATGTTCACCTCCGTCCTCGAACGGACGAAGGAGATCGGCGTGATGAAAGCGGTCGGGGCGAAGAACTCGCACATTCTGACTATCTTTCTTATCGAGTCCGGCCTGATGGGATTTGTCGGCGGAGTGGTGGGAACCCTGGCGGGCCTCGGACTGAGCGCACTGGCGTCGATGTTTATCGGCCGCTTCTTCGGGGTGCAGATGGCCGTCGTGGCCAGCCCGTCACTGATCCTGATCACTCTTGCTGGTTCATTCTCGCTCGGAGCAATGGCCGGCCTATGGCCAGCGCGGCGAGCATCGAAGCTTCTTGTAGTCGATGCTTTGCGCTACGAGTAGCGCGCTACGAGTAGATCTGGAATCGATCTCGTGAGGTGAGGCTTGCTCCGAGCACGCCGATCAGTCCTCCGAGTATGATCCCAATCAACGATCCGACCAGGCCGACCATCAGAACTCTTCCTGGAAGGAGGAGTCCGCAGGCGGCATGAATCGTCGCCTGCGGATGGCTGAGAGCAAGGAAGTGAGCCAGATAGACAACTACTACAAGCAGCATCGCGGCGATAATCCCGCACAATACCCCTAAGGCAACCACCGGAGGCTGGAAGACCCGCTCTGGGGTTCCGGCCAACCGGAGGAGCCTAATCTCCGCCGAGAAGCGATCAAGCAACAGCGAGAACGCGTACCGAGCGAGGATCAGGCTGCCGGCGATACTTACGATGAGGCCCACGAGCAGGCCAAGTCGCAGGGCGCTCGAGAGGGAGACGTTCGCCCCTCGCGCCTCCGTCACGGAATCGATGCTTGTTATCCCCGGCATTTCCCTAATCGTCTCCTGTAGCGATGCCGCGGCAGATGCGTTCACCGCTTGAATGATAAACACACCCCCTGCCTGATCAAGCCCCAGCTCCTGCGCGAAGCGATAGTTGATCGTCTTCGTCTCCGGCATGTCCCTGATCTTCAGATAGAGAGACTGCACACCGTCAGAGGAGAGTTGCGGCGAGAGATAGACAACCATCTCCCCGGGAGCAAGCGCCGGTCCATTCTCTTGCCCCGTCGTCTCCCCGACGAGGAAGAAACCGGCAAAGATAAGAAGGGCAGCAACGATAAGGCCAACGACGCCGAGGAAGAGCGAGCCAATACGACGATTTATCGCCCCAAGAAGGTTCCCAAACAGGAAGAGGAATCTGCTCATGATTTCTCCTCCACCCGTCCGTCTACTAGTTTCACTATCCGCGCGGAGGAACCAGCGCGCGGGATCGAATCGCGTGTGGTAGCAAGTATCGTGAATCCCCGCCTATTCAATTGCGCAAGTAGCTCGTAGATCTGCTCTTGCTCCTCCGAGGAGAGGCCGACAAACGGATCATCGAGGAGGAGGAGGAGTGGCTCGTCACAGATCGAAAGAGCGATTCCCAACCGCACACGATCGAATGGGTCAAGCTCAGTCGCCACGTGCGCCAGCTTTGATGTCAGCCCGACCTGATCGAGTGCCGCAAGCGCCTTCTCCTCAGCCTGTTCTCGGAAGTCACCGAGACAGCGCATCTTGAATGTGACGTTCTCCATCACCGTCTTCTGGAGCGGAACAAAGCCCTGCGGGAGAAGGCCGATCTGCCGCCGTAGATCGAACGCCTTCTTCCTGCTCAAGCGGGCGATGTTACGACCATAGACGAGGATCTGCCCCTGCTGTGGTTCGATCTGCGTCCCAAGCAGACCGATGAGGACCGACTTTCCCGCTGCCGCCGGACCAACGAGGAAGACCAGGTCTCCACGGTTGACGCGCAGGTGGACATCGTCAAGGACCTTGATCCCGTCTTCGCTGACGAAACTAAGCTCTGAAAGCTGTATAATCACGGACATCTAGCGATCACGTACCTTTCCTTCTCAGCAAAATCGTGCTCAACGCGAATGTCAGTTAATCCAGCATCCTTCATCTCTTCTCTGACCATTGTCCCCTGCCCATCGCCTATTTCAAAGAGCGCCGTCGCTCCCGCATGCATGTGCTCCTTCAGGCCGCGCACAAGTTTCGCTATCTCTTCTACGCCTCCCTTACCGCCGTTAAGCGCACGGTGAGGTTCGTGCTCTCGCACCTCATCGGGGAGGTCATCCATCTCCTCCTCAGGTATATATGGCGGATTGGAGACGATTAAGTCAAATTTCCCGGGCACGCGTTCGAACCAGTCACTGTGAACAACATCGACACGATCAACAACTTTGTTCAATTCAGCGTTCTCTTGCGCAAGCTTCACAGCGTCAACGGATAGATCGACGGCAGTGACCTTCACCCGCGGAAGGTACTTCGCCAGTGAGACGGCAATCACCCCAGATCCAGTCCCCAAGTCTAGGCACGCGAGGTCGCGATCGCGCGGGGCGATCCCCAGCGCCCTCTCCAGAAGCTCCTCGGTCTCGGGGCGGGGAATGAATACGTCGTCGCGCACGCGAAAGCGCAAGCCGTAGAACTGAACCTCTCCGGTCAGGTATTGGCGGGGGACGCCGGAACGGCGCTTCTTGATGATCTCACGAAAACGGGCTCGTTCATCCGGGGTGAGAGGAGTGTCAGGAGAGAGGTAGAGATGTAGCCGATCGACGTTCATCACGTGTGCAAGGAGGATCTCCGCTTCCAGTCGCGGTTGAGCAATACCCGCTTCTTTGAAGTATCCTCGCGTCCACTTGAGGATCTCTCGCACGGTCCAATTAACAGTCAGCGCGCTCCCCCCCATCTACCCCATCGAACGTACGCTTTTACAGTACACAATAGCAAAATCTTGCACCCAAGTCAAGCAGTGTATACAATCAACGTCAAACGAAGTAGATGGAAGATACGGCTCGTACTGCTTCTACTGGTACTATAAGCAGTGAACAACAGGAGGTGGGAACACGTTGAATCTATCTTTGTACTTACTATTCGTCGTCGGTAGTGCCGCGGCCGCGGCCGCACATGGAATCATTGGGTCCGTCGGTGTAGTTCCCAGTTTAGTCATGAATCTAGTCGTTGGTGGCGCTGTGGGTGCTCTTCTTTCCTGGATCACCATCAGCATGTGGAACAGGCTGCGTGAGAAGATCACGCAGGATGGTGCCGCTGCACGCCTGTGCAACACCTTTGTCATCGGAGGGGCCGGTATTATGTTCGGCCTTGTCATCGGCTACGCTCTATCGCTCATCCTTCCCCATGCGCTCGGGGCAGGGATAGCGCGTGGGATCATTCTCCTCGTCAGCCTGGGGCTTGGCCTGTCGATCGGATACACCCTTGATTCCCCCCTGTTCTTCAAAGGAAGGGCGGGAGATAGACTGCCACGTCAGCACAAGAAGAACGGGGATGTATCGAGTAAGGTGATCGACACGAGCGTGATCATCGATGGCCGCATCGGCGATCTCGTGCGCACTGGGTTCATCGAGGGAGAGATCATCATCCCCGAGTTCGTCCTAGCCGAACTGCAGAACATCGCCGACTCGTCAAACAGCCTCCGTCGCCGGAAAGGGCGGCGAGGTCTCGAGATCCTGGGAGAGCTCATGAACGACGAGCACGTGGTGATTCGCGTACTCAATCGGGACTATCCCTCCATAAAGGAGGTGGATCACAAACTCATTCGTCTGGCAAAGGAAGAGCACGGATCGCTGATCACCACCGACTACAACCTGAACCGCGTCGCTCAGGTCGAGGGTGTGAAGGTATTGAACATCAACGAGCTAGCGAATACCGTTAAGCCCAGATTCATCCCCGGAGAGGAGATCGACATCGAGGTAATCGACCGGGGAGAGGAGATCGGCCAGGGCGTCGGCTACCTTGACGACGGAACGATGGTCGTGGTAGAAAACGGAAGACGACACATCGGCCGCACGATCAAGGCGACGGTGAAGAGCACGCTGCAGACGGAAGCTGGACGGATGCTGTTCGTCGAGCCATGCGGCGAATCCCCGCGCTGGGAGCAGTAAAGGAGACTGAAATGAAACGCGTGATTATTGTAGCAATCATGGGAGGGATCCTCTTCCTCCTCGGCGGGTGTTCGCTTCTGCAGCAGAAGGGGCCGACACTCGAGAACTGGGAGCCGACCCTCTCTCTGGACAACACAACGGTCGCCTACGCGTCGCCGGGAGAGAAGGGGTTCGAACTCTTCACCCGCAATCTGGAAACAGGAGAAGTCACCCAGCTTACACAGAACGAAGTTGACGACTGGGCACCGAGTTGGTCACCGCAGGGAGACAAGCTTGTCTTCTCTTCCAGCCGTGATAAGAACGTCGATCTGTACATCATCGACCTCTCCACACTAGAGTTAACACGACTGACCACACACGACGGAGAGGACATCAACCCGTATTGGGCGGCGAACAACGAGATCCTGTTCAACTCCAATCGAGCGGACAAGTGGCAGATGTACATGATCGACCCTGACGGGAACAACCTCACGCAGATTGGTGAGCCTGCAGCTACGGAGTAGTCGGATGGCAAAGCGCGTTAGCGCCATCATCCTCGCCGCGGGGCGAGGAACGAGAATTGGAGCGGACAAGAACAAGGTCTTCCTGAAGATCGCGTCACATCCGCTCCTCTACTACACAATTGCAGCGTTCGCCGGATGCGCAGAGATCGACGAGATCGTTCTCGTCGTCGCTCCCGGCGAAGAGGAAGCCGCATCATCGCTTGTCGGTCGTATCGAGAAGGACGTGCAGATCGTTCGCGGTGGCGCGCGACGGCAGGACTCCTCCTATGCCGGAGTCTCGGCAGCCCGGGGAGGGATTGTCCTCATCCACGATGCCGCGCGACCTCTTGTGAGCAATGAGCTCATCTTGCGCCTGATCGAAGCAACGCGTGAGCACGGGGCCTGCGTTCCCGTCCTCCCCGTCGTCGACACGATCAGGCATGGAACGATCGACCATCCACTTGAAGCCTCACTAGTTGATCGCTCAAGCCTGTTGCGTATGCAGACACCACAGGGATTCTCCCGTGACTTGATCATGAAGGCTCTGTCTGAGACCGATGCCGACGTCACCGATGACGCCGCCGCGGTCCTCGCTGCAGGAACGCAGGTATGGACCGTCGCTGGCGAGGAGACAAACATCAAGGTGACAACAAAGGAGGATCTAGTCCTCGCCAAGATGATCATCGCCAG
>CAZRQM010000018.1:0-1982 GCA_964602385.1 uncultured Thermotogae bacterium
GCGGTGGATCGCTCACGTGTTCTATTGTTGCAGTCTACTGCTGTACGTACTGAAGCTTTACTTCAAGGACATTGACGATCTTCTGCAACGTGTCGAGTAACGCTCCCGTGTCGGGCTTTGCAACGAGGCTCTTGCCATCCTGCAATGTCTGGACACGCGCGAACGGGCACCGTGCCGCTGTCTGATCCTGCCGCTGGCTCATGTTGCCCCAGCGCTGTGCCATGCGATCGGCAAGTTCGGGATGGTTAGCCATCATCTGCTGCATCCGCGCGGGCATGTTCTCTTGATTGCCCAACTCACTTCCCTGCTGGCCCTGAGGCCGACGCTCCATCCAATTCTGATTCGGCGCTGCTCCCTGATCTCCAGGCTTCATCGCCGGTGAATGAGGGCCCATGCCGACGGGAAGCTTCCCCTCAAGCCCGAAGTTTGCGCCCTTCAAGAACGCATCGCGCAATACCTCGCCCTGCTCGATCGTGAGAATCCCCTTGAGCTGATCCAGTGCCTGCTGCACGTTCTCTTGGAACGCCTGCGTCTGATCCTTTATCTGCGCTTTAAAGTTGGCGAGCGCCGTCTCCAGGTCGGTGGAGCTTCCGGTGAACCGAATCATCTCCTGGGTGAACTCGTCGTTCTTTTCCTTCAGCGCATTCCCCTCGGAAAGGATACCTGCCAGGATGTCGTGCACCTGCTGCATCTGGACGGGTGTGAGCTCAAGCTTGTTGATCGTGATCGCGATCCCCAGTTCGTCCGCGTTTGCTACCCCGGGTGTCTGAGCGATCGCCGGTATCGCGGCGAACAAACCCACTGCAACGGCAACTACCAATGTCAGTCTTGCTCTCTTCATGATGAACCTCCTTCATCGATTTACCGATATGCTATCGCGCGTCGATGAAGGAGCGGCGGCAAAGTTGTGGCAATTCCGTGAAGGAAATCAGGTATCGCTACGAGGGGCTTTTTCATGTGAGTTTCGTTCGCGCGCCTTACGTTGCTCGTCCTGCTCGTAAGCCTCGATGATGCGCGCCACAAGCGGATGACGGACAACGTCCGATTTGTCGAGGCTAACGAATGAGATCCCGTTCACCCCATGCAGGATGCCACGCACGGCGGCCAGGCCAGAAACTCCGTCTTCAAGGTCGACTTGGGTGATGTCGCCAGTGATCACTGCTTTAGAGTTGAACCCCAGGCGCGTCAGGAACATCTTCATCTGAATCGATGTCGTGTTCTGCGCCTCGTCGAGGATGACAAAGCTGTTGTTCAGCGTCCTCCCTCGCATGAACGCCAGCGGGGCCATCTCAATCCGCCCGTGCTCGGTCAACTTCTCAAATTCCGTCGCGGGGATCATATCAAAGATCGCATCGTACAGCGGCCTCAGGTAAGGGCTCACTTTGGCCTGGATGTCGCCCGGGAGGAAGCCCAGCTCCTCTCCCGCCTCCACTGCCGGACGCGTGAGGATGATTCGCTTTACCTTCTCTTTCTTTAGGTAGTCGATCGCCATGGCCACGGCCAGGTATGTTTTCCCTGTCCCTGCCGGCCCTATAGAAAAGACGATGTCGTCCTCGCGGATCGCCTGGACATAACGGTGCTGGCCAACGGTCTTCGCGCGGATCTCCTCGCCCCAGTGCGTTACCCGTACCACATCTGACAGGGCTCCTTCAACCGAGTTCCCATTCTTTATCTGCGAGATGAGGTAACGAACATCAGTAGCACTTGGGATATGGTTTGACTCGACGATATCCAGCAGCTTCTCAAAGAGCGAGCGCACCTGTTCAACCTCGCCCGGCTCCCCCTCAATGTGCACGGTCTCTCCGCGCGCAACTATCTGCGCCGAGAAGGCCTTCTCGATCTCCTTTAGGTTACGGTTGTACTCCCCAAGGATGGCGGTCGATTCCGTATTATCGCGTAGCCTGATCTCTGCACTTGTCGTCTCAACCATCACTCATCCCCCAGCAGGTAGCCATCCTCCGCACTGATGACGCGCACTGCGA
>CAZRQM010000018.1:2082-12219 GCA_964602385.1 uncultured Thermotogae bacterium
AATGCAGCGTCGCTCTCCCCTGGAAATCCCACGATAATGTCCGCACCGAACTTCGCTTGTGGAATTGTACGCCGGATTAGCTCTACTCGCGACGAGAAGAACGCACGCGTGTAGCCGCGAGCCATCGCTGTAAGCACATCATCGTCCCCGCTTTGCAGCGGGATGTGGAAGTGCGGACATGCCCGCTCGCTGGAGGAAAAGACCGTCACGAGCTGCTCATCTATTCCGTAGGGGTTGATCGACGCCAGGCGAAGTCGAAGCAGCCCGTCAACCTGTAGCAGCTTTTCGCTCAACGAAGCAAGGTCCCCCACCGGTGGCGCGAACTGTGCGAGGTTGATCCCGGTGAGGACGATCTCTGGGTAACCATTCTCCACGAGCCCGCGCGCCTCATCGACAATCGCTTCAACACTCTTACTGCGCGACGGGCCACGGACCTGCGTCGTGCGGCAGAAGGTGCACGCAAAGTCGCACCCGTCTTGCACCTTGAGGAAGGCGCGGATGCGCCCCGATTGTCCCGAGATTCTCTCTTTCTTCATCGGCACAGGGGGAGCACTAGGAAGGAGGCCCGTCTCTCCAGCCAGAGCGCGATCGACAACCTCATCAATGCGCGTCTTCCACCCGTTCCCGGCGATGAGGTCAACCTGCTCCAACCGCGACAGCCCGCTCGCCACGGCGTCTCCCACGCAGCCGATGACGATGATCTTCGCAGCCGGAGCCTCCCGGCGCAAGCGATGCACCGTCTGTCGCGCCTTGCGCTCGGCAAGGGAGGTCACAGTACAAGCGTTGATCACGTAGAGATCAGCATCGGCTGAGACGATCTCGTAGCGTAGCGCCAGCAGCTCACGCATCATCTGCGTCTCGTACTGATTGACGCGGCAGCCAAAAGTAATCAACCCAATTCGAGGGTTTGTGATGTTGCTGTTCATAGGCAGGTAAGGATACACCGCATCATCGTTCAGTCAAAAAGCACGAACCAAAAAACCACTCACCTTGCGTTACACCGATGTAGCGGGTATACTCTCCACCAGTTTCCGATAGCAATTTATTCGCATACCAACATAAAACATCGATTGCAATCAACCCGAGCTAGGGGTGCGACTTGGCTCACCGGAGCCAAGGAGTGTTTTTTTTGAATTTCGAACAGTTTTCGTTTGACCGGCGCATTGCCGCCGGAGTAGAGTCCGTTGGTTACACAACACCCACCCCAATCCAGAAAAAGGCGATCCCCATCATTCTTCAGGGACGTGATATTATAGGCCTGGCCCAGACCGGAACAGGGAAGACGGCCGCGTTCGTGCTGCCGATTCTCCAACGCTTGCTTCAAGGGCCGCGCGGGAAAGTGCGAGCCCTGATAGTGGCCCCGACCCGCGAACTGGCAGAGCAGACCCACCAGGAAATCGTCAAGCTAGGACGGGATACAAAGATACGAAGCGTCACGATCTACGGTGGCGTGAGCAAGGGACCGCAGCTTGCGGCCCTGCGCCGGGGAGTAGAAATCGTAGTTGCATGCCCGGGGCGCTTGCTTGATCACGTCGATGCGGGCGCACTGGATCTCTCGCATGTGGAGGTACTTGTCCTTGATGAGGCCGACCGCATGTGCGACATGGGGTTCCTACCCGACATTCGCCGGATCATCCGCCAGGTGCCGGAGAAGCGCCAAACGCTCTTCTTCTCGGCGACCATGCCTAAGGATATCCGCGTCCTCGCTAGCAGGATTCTCACTAATCCGGAGACGGTGCAGATCGGAGTGATTGCGCCTGCGGAGACGGTCTCTCATGCCCTCTATCCCGTGCCCGAGACGCGTCGCAAGGAGCTGCTTGTTGCGATGCTGCAACGGACAAAAACCGGTCGTGTCCTCGTTTTCACGCGCACCAAACACCGAGCCCAAAACCTCGCCGTCTACATGAAGAAGCAGGGATACAACGCGACGGCGCTGCAGGGAAACATGACCCAGAACCAGCGGCAGCAGGCGATAGATGGCTTCCGTAACGGAAAGACCGACATGCTTGTGGCCACCGATATCGCGGCGCGGGGGATCGATGTATCGCAGATCTCACACGTGGTCAATTTCGACATGCCCGACACAGTCGATGCCTACACACATCGTATCGGGCGCACCGGCCGGATCGGGCGCTCGGGCGAAGCGTTCACGTTCGCGGTTCGCGGCGACAGTCTGATGGTCCGGGAGATCGAAAAGACCCTCGGAGCCAAACTGGAACGTCGCAGTGTTCCCGACTTTGACTACGGTGTCGGATTCGAGCCGGAACGGCAGTTCCCGCAAAGAAGCTCGACGTCATCGAGCCTACCTCGTTCCTTGGGCGGCCGTGGCTCCCGACGGAGAAGCTACCGCTAGAAAGGACAGCTAATTTATCCCCACAAGATGGTGAGTACCCCCAAGCAGCCAAGCACGACTCGGACACGTAAGGTTGCCGGGGTACTCCAATGGGTTATGGCGCGGTCTCTAGCACTGCCGTCGCGTCGTATTTGAAGGCGTGGAGCGCGATTCTTCCAATCTCTCTCGACCTTACCGCATCTTCCGACGCGTCGACCGCCTGATTGTCATACCCATGGCGATGACCGCCCCCGATTGGCAGTGTCTTCTTGCCACGTGAGGCATTTCCCGTGGTCTTCGCTGGCCTGTTTTCCCTCGCGATGGCCATTTGATCTGCCGGGTGACCCAACACTTGACGGACTGCCCGCTCTTCCCACAGTGGCTTGTGCTCGTGGGAGAGAGTTTGTGAAGCCAGCACGGGGCGTGTTGCCCAATCACCATATCCCCACTAGAATGGAGACCCTATGGAGGTTCGACATGCTACAGATAGCCCTATCGACGTTTGCCCTTGTATTCATGGCCGAGTTGGGCGACAAGACCCAGATCGCCGCGTTCACCCTCGCTTCCCAGGCGCACTCCCCGTGGGCGATCTTCATCGGGGCAGGGAGTGCACTTCTCCTATCGACCGCCATCGCAGTCTTGCTGGGGACTGCGGCCGCTCGCTTCATTCCCGCGCACGCGATCCACTTCATCCATTACGCGGCGGGAGCCCTCTTTATCCTCATCGGGATCTGGACGATTTGGAAGGCCTAATCTCGGCGTCTCTTCAGCATTTCGAGAAGACAAAGGTTGAAGCGCCAATGCTCTTACAGAGCAGACTCTTTCACCACGAAGGACACGAAGAGGACTTGGGGGGTGTAGTAGCCCGTCCTGTTGACTGCCCCTCCGGGGGGCAAAGGACAAAGCGCTTGATCCCATCCTTAGAGTCTGGTGACATTGCACAGCTCATTCCCGCATTTGACGACTCATCAGATTACGTTCTTCGTGTCCTTCGTGATCTTCGTCGTGAATTCCCCTTGACCTCCGGTCTTGCTTCGTGATCGGCATTCGTCTCCGGCAAGCCCAATACCAAGTTGCCGACTGAGAAATGATGCGGAAACATCTGGATCATGCGAACCAGGTCCTGTCTTGCCAGTTGCGCAGGCCTTCTACTAGGGGTTGATAAGTCATATCAAGATGAATTGGCGTGATCGAGATGTAGCCGTTGGTGATCGCCCAGATGTCCGTCCCTTCCTCTTCCGGCGGAACCTGCGTACGCGGCTCTCCGGTGATCCAATAGTAGTTTCGTCCACGCGGGTCTTTCCCCTTCACGAGGTAATTCTTGTAAACCAGCCCTCCCAGTCGCGTGACCTTAACCTCCGCTGGCCTATCGTGGTGCAGCCGGGGAACATTGACGTTCAATAGGACTCCAGGAGGGAGGGGATTATCCTCCAGGATCAACGCCGCGAGGCGAGCAGCAAACCGAGCCGCCTTGGAGTAGTCGGGTATCTCCAACTCATCTGCCTCGGTGTCGAAGGACACCGCAACGGCTGGAATCCCGGTCCGCGCCCCCTGCATCGCCGCGGCAACCGTCCCGGAGTAGGTGACGTCCTCACCCATATTGAGACCGGCATTAATCCCTGACACGACGAGATCCGGCTTCTCCTTCAGTAGGCCGAGGATTGCCAGCGAGACGCAATCGGACGGCGTGCCACTCGTCATGTGCCCCACACTCCCGTTAAGCAATCGAACACTGTCTACGCGCAGCGGTTTGTGAAAGGTCATCGTACGACTGGCAGCGGACCAGTTGCGATCCGGTGCGTACACCTCGACGAATGCCACTCGATCCAGTTCCTCCTTGAGGGCCATGATCCCACGCGCGTTCACGCCATCATCGTTTGTCACCAATATTGTCTTCTTCTTGACCGTTTCGCTCATTCTTCCTCCTCTCTTTGTTCTTCTTCATCGCGTGCGTCCGTTGCCTGCTCAGTGAGGCTGTAGAAGTCGAGGACATTGTCCCCGTAGTTCCTCTTGTCTATCCGCTCAAGAATTCCGTATTGAGCCTCGAGGTGCGTCTTGTTCCTCACCTCGGTGATTATGAGCCCACCCTTGGCCAGAATCTCGTGCTCGGCCATTAGGCGCAGAGCGTCGGCGGCAAGGCCCTTGTCGTATGGCGGGCCGACAAAGATAAGGTCGTATCGTTTTCCACGCCGATCCAAATGGTCAATCCCGTCCGCGTAGTCTCGCTGCAGAACGCTCCCCTGGTCGAGAAAACCTAGCAAGTCGAGGTTCCGCCGCACGATGCCGCACGCACCGGGTGATCGATCGACGAACGCCGCCTCACACGCTCCGCGGGACAGGGCCTCCAGACCCACGCTTCCCGTGCCACAGAACAGGTCAAGGAACCTGGCATCGATGACGAGGTCAGCGAGGATGTTGAACAGTGCCGAGCGGACGAAGTCCCGCATCGGCCTGATCCCGCTCTCCTCCCATTCCACGAGGTGTCTCCCGCGCCTACTTCCGCTGATTATTCGCAACTTCGCCCCCCTTGATTTTGCCAATTGCCCTGCCTAAGATCTAACCGCACACAGACCACGTTACCACATACAGGATATGCTCACAAAAAGAATCATTCAACCGCTGCAAACACGCGCCCTGTCCGCGGTCGTCTTTGACCTCGACGGCACCCTCTGCTATTATGCGACAAGCATCGAACAGGCGATGGCCGTTTCACTACAACGCGACGGAGCGGAGGCAACACTGATCGGCGATCTCTCCGTGGCGGCAAGGCGCTACACTGACCTGTGGTACGAGCTGGAGGCAGACCATCAGAGCACAAAGTCGTTACGCGAGCGGATCTGGATCAGACTGCTCGAGGAGCACGGAACCGACAATGAGGATCTGGCGCACGCGCTATCCGAGGTATACGTTAACCTACGCACCGCGTCCCTGGCGCTCTTCGACGGCGTCCTCTCTCTCCTTGCTGACCTGCGTGAGAGGTACACGCTTGGCCTGCTGACAAACGGTCCGAGTGATCTGCAGTGGGAGAAGATAAGCATGCTGGGGATCGAACGATCCTTCGATAAGATCATCGTCTCCGGAGATACGGGCATGCACAAGCCGGATTCGCGTGTCTTCGCCAACCTCCTGCAACAGATGGATGCCCCTGCGGACAGGGCGATCTACGTGGGGAATTCATATGAAGTGGATATAATCGGAGCGCACGACGCGGGAATGTCGTCGGTGTGGGTGAACCCAGACGGCGAGAAAGAGCCACAAGATGCGATTGCGGATCTCATCATCGGGGACGTAACTGAACTACGGAGGGTCCTTCTATGAGACGGGTAGACGTAGCGATAATCGGGGCTGGCCCGGCAGGGTTGTTCGCGGCCAATGAACTGATCGATTGTGGGCTTGATGTGCTTCTCATCGATCGCGGCAAGGAGCCCAGCACGCGAACGCACATCTGCTTTGGCATCGGAGGCGCGGGCGCATTCTCCGATGGCAAGCTCAATCTGACCTCGAAAATCGGCGGTGACCCAGCGAGCATCGGCCAGGATGAGACCATCATCCAATCGTACATCGACCAGGTCGATGACACGTTTACCACCTTCGGTGCGCCGGAGAAGTATTCGGGCGAGGACGAGAAGGCGCTCGCTGCGCTCAAGCAGACGGCCAGCCGCTACGGGATCGAGTTCATCAGCGGCCGCCAGCGCCACATGGGAACGTCACACGTTCGCGAGATCATCGATCGCTTCTATCATCACCTGCTGGATCACGGGATTCTCACATCGATCGAGAACCGCATCGAGCACATCTCCCGTAAGGGTGATGTCTTCATCCTGTCGGGAAGTGAAGAGATCGAAGCACGCTACGTCCTCGCCGCCCCGGGCCGCGCCGGTGCATACTGGTTGCGCGAGGAGGCGGGAAAGCTGGGAATCGTCACGGAGTACGGGCCGATCGATGTCGGCGTGCGCGTCGAGTTCCCCGCCGAGATCTACACGTCGATCGAGAAGGTGATGTACGACGCCAAGCTGCGCGTGCGCACCGCGACCTACGATGACATGGTGCGCACATTCTGCACTAACCCGCGCGGGTTCGTGGTGAAGGAGAGCTACGATGATTTCACTCTCGTGAATGGACACGCGGAGAATGACGAGAAGACGGAGAACACGAACTTCGCCCTGTTGTCCCACATCGAGCTCACCGATCCGGTGGAGGACACGACGGAATACGGTCGTGCGATCGCCAAGTTAGCCACGACAATCGGGGGCGGACGCCCGATCATTCAGCGGTTGAAGGATCTGAAGAACGGACACCGTTCGACGACAGATCGGCTGCGCCGAGCGACGATCTCCCCCACGCTGACCGATGTCACTCCGGGTGACATCTCGATGGCCCTCCCTGACCGCGTCGTTGTGAACTTGGTGGAGGGACTCGAACAGTTGAACAACATCCTCCCCGGCCTCACCGCGGACAACACCTTCCTCTACGCTCCCGAGATCAAGTTCTACGACACCCGCTATCCGGTGAGCCCAGCGATGGAGACCGTGGTGCCCGGGTTCTATGTCGCAGGTGATGCTTCCGGACACTGTCGCGGCATCGTCTACTCCGCCGTGAGCGGCCTGCTCGCTGCCCGCAACATCAAGGACGTCGCGACACACGCCGATCCGCTGAGGGAGAAGGAAGAGAAGGCGTGAAGCCCAAGACGGGGTCAGCCGTTCTCTTCGTAGCGATAACGTTCGTTGCTCTACTCGTCGGCCCTGTGTGGGCACAGGGGAAAATCAGCCTTCCCGCACCGGTGCCGGCATTCAACCAGGCATACCGCGGGGCGAACGGCTACTGGGGCGACTGTAGCATGGGGACAAACGGCTGTCCGGACAGCATCGACGGCGCAGGATGCCTGATCACCTCCTTTGCCATGGTCCTCGGCTACTACAACGTCACGCTCTCCATACCGCGAGATTCATCGTGTACGGGCACGGCGCGCACAGGGATGAACCCCGGAATCCTGAACGATTGGTTGAAGACACATGGAGGGTACGGTCAGTGCGGGAACGACATCGGATCCTGCTGCCTTGAGTGGACGCATCTGCCTTCTCAGATCTCGGTAACCCAGTACGTCAACCGCAGCGAAAGTGGTGTCGACAGCACGGCGGAGCGAATAATCGATCAATCGCTGCGCCAGGGGTATCCGGTGATCTGCGGCGTCAACTGGGGAGGCTACTGCCACGGTTCGACGACGCAGAGCGAGGATTGCCATTGGGTCGTCATCACGGGGAAGGTGGGTTCTACGTACACGATCATCGATCCGTACAACCCAGACACCACCAATCCGGCTGGCGTAAGGACGACGCTTGATGACGGCACGTTCGGCGCGTACACGATCGATCGCTACGTTGTGGTTGCCGGAAACGTCCCCTCAGCCAAGCTAGCGAATTTGCACCTCGCGCTATCATTCTCCCCCCGTGGCCTCACCGTGCCCGGTGCCACCCAGGAACGCTTTCTCACCATCACCGGAGCGGAGCCTAATACGCAGCTTCTCCTCTACGTTCGCGTCATCGATCCGCACGGGAACGCGACCTACGCCTACTACGGATCAGGGACGGATGCCAATCTGAGCTATGCACGCGATAAACGCAGCCTCTACCAGACGCCGCGCCCCTTCTCGAACGGGACGTTCGTGCTGAACCGAGGGTCGACCAAGGGAGAGGAAGCGGGGACGTGGACGTGGGAAGTGTGGGCGGAAGACCCGGCACGCCCGGGAAACACGTATGGCTATGAGATCGCCGCCTACACGATCAGCTCATCGGGCGCTCAAGTGCAGACAGGGATCGCCCTCGTTCTCAGCCTGGCGATATTCGTCGCTGGGCTGCTCTACGTCTCTATCTTGCTGCGGCCGGGGACATAACCATTCTTGCGCAACTGTGGCAGCTGTGGTGAGAAGGTTAGCGTTAGAGCGTCGAGCGAGCAATTGCTGGTGCACTCGCCACACTTGATGCAGTTGTGATCGTCATAGTCCTCGTACGGGGTGAGTCCCATTGGACAGGACGCCGTGCACAGATCGCAGCGTGAACAACGATTGCTGTCAAGCTTCAGGTGCAGGAAGCTCACGCGGTTGAACAGCGACAGGATCGCGCCCATCGGGCAGAGGTAGCGACACCAGAATCGCGCGATGAACACCATCCCCACAAGGACGACTCCAAGCGAGATCATGTGGATAATGAACGGCCGGTTTACGTGTGCCACCCCAAGAAAGAGGTAAGGGATCGACGCCTCGATCGACGCGGCCGGGCACAGCTTGCAGAACATCGTGTCGGCGAACGCCCACGCGGCGACGATCGTCCCCACGAGTACGGCGTACTTGGAGTAGGAGAGGCTCCTGCTGATGCGCGCCTTGTTGAACGATAGAAGGTCGTTTAGCGTTCCGAACGGACAGAACCAGCCGCAGAATCCACGCCCGAGGATGAGGCCATAAGCGACGATCGTGCCAATCCAGAAGTAGGGGACGGTACCATAGATCACGAGGTTCTGCATCAACCCGATTGGGCAGATCGTCACCGAGAGGGGACAAGCGTAACAGTGCAGGCCGGGGAAGATGATGTGCGTCATCCCAATTCCGGTGAACCCGAACAGCCCCAAGAGAAGTCCGAACCCCTGGCTGATCCGTCGCATCAACGACAGCCTCATGATCTTACCCCCAGCAGGTTGAGCAAGCGCGCTTCCAGATCCTCAATCCCGAAGATTACCTCACCCGTGGCGACTCGTAAGATCGCCGGGACGATCGTACGTTGAGAGCGGATTACTCCGGTGGACGCAGCCAGATCACGATTCGTATCCACATTCACAAACTCGTAGGTAATCCGATCCGTCGCACCAGCCATCTCTTTCACCATCGACTCGGCATACGGGCAGGTGTGGCACCATGGCGCGTAGAACACAACTAGTTTGACATCCGTGTCGAGCCGCGCCAGGGCAGACAGGGCGTTCTCAGACAAGACAGGCTCTTCGTGTCGAGCCTCTTCTATGCCGACGCAGGAGGTGCACAACACAGCCGCGATCCCCTGCGCCTGTTCGTGCTGGCCAAGGATGACACCGTAGGCGAGGCCGCCGATTACAACCAAGAACAGCACCGCGTACAGCGGGAGGCGCAGGTCGGCGTATCGCCACAGTAGGATCCCTCCTAGCAGCAGAATACCGCCGATCGCAGGGATGACCCAAGGGGGGATCGACTGCGCAATTGTCACCCTCGCCGGTCCGATTGACGCCGTGGGCACCAGCACAGAAACACTCACGGAATCGACGATCTGGAAACAGCTCACCTCAATACAGTAGGTGTAGATCAGTTGCAAGGTAAGATCATGCGTTCCTAGCACTACATCCGGTGAGGCAACAAGATTCAGGTAAAGCGCGCCCTTTCCAAACGGCTGAATCACCACGATGTCGGCCTCCGCCGGATCGAGTGAAAACCCATCCGCTTCAACAAGGCTAACCGCGATGTCGTCCGCCGGGTGGAGCGACTTGTTGTCGATCGAGAGTTGGAGTGTCGCCGTCACTCCAGGGGCTATTTCGACCTTCTCCGGCGAGACCGTGAACGATAGGATCGACTCCTGCCCCAGCGTGACCCCATCGGGCACAGCGAGCAGGAAGATGAACGTCAACGCAAAAACACTTGTGTTGAACCTGCTTCTCACTACCCACCCCCGAGGAGTTGATCAATCCCTTTCTTGAGGTCATCGCCACGCAAGCTCTTACCACGGATGATCCCCTCGCGATCGATGAGATACGACATCGGTATCCCGGAGACGCGGTAGAGCGAGGAGACC
>CAZRQM010000018.1:12319-14274 GCA_964602385.1 uncultured Thermotogae bacterium
ATCGCCGTCGGCGTCGACGGGCTCCACTCAAGGAAGAGGCGATATGCCCGCACGCTGTTATCGTTCTGGATATCGAATGACACGCTTGCCAGGTATCCTCCGTCATACAACTGCTGAATCCAGTCGATGGGTGATAGAGCCTTGCTCCCATCTGCGTCCACGTACAGCTTCCCATCACTTCCATCCTTATCGATGATAATCGTGTAGTTTGCATCGGCAAGCGTGAGCGAAGCATACATCGGCGTACCCTTGTAGGCCGGCTCGGTCAACCCCGCGATCGCATCCGATGAGAGCTGCACCGCTTGCGGATAGTAGCCAGTGGTCAGATCGAGAATCGAATCAACATACTCAAGATTTCCTGTAGAAGCGATGAGTACAACTGAGAACATCAGAACAATTATTATTGCCAAGACAGTAGACAAACGAAACATTCATTACCTCCGAATAAGTTCCCGCAAGCGCGCAACAACGGTTTCACTGCCAATCGCAGACAGTATTTCAAACAGTCCCGGACCGACGGCACAGCCAGTGACGGTGATACGTATCGCGTGCGCCACATCCTTCAGTTTCGCTCCCTGCTCGGCAAGCGCTCCTCGCAGCACGCTCTCTACGTCATCGCGCGAGAACGACGCCGCCTGTGAGAAGGCATCGCATATCGAAGCGATGATCTCTTTCTGGCGATCGTCAAGCGCAACTTCCTCTTCCACCCCGATCGCCACTGGGAAGAGAATGCGCATCATGTCGGCAAGATCGATGAGTGTGTGACAGCGGTGTCGGAGCAACTCCGCGCCCAGCGTCAGGCATTCGTTGCCGGCCGCGTTCCACATCTCTTCTGTCACCGATCCCATCTCAAGGACGAACGGACGCGCGAGATCGACCAGACGCACCGGATCAGCGAGCTTCATGTGCTGTTGATTCAACCAACGCAGCTTCTCCTCATCGAAGATAGATGCTGAGCTGCCGATGCTCTTGAGGCTGAACAGCTTCACTAGCTCATCGCGACTGAACACTTCCTGGTCGCCATGTGACCAACCGAGGCGGGCGAAGAAGTTGACCATCGCCTCCGGGAGGAACCCCCGCCGCCGATACTCCAGCACCGATGTCACGCCGTGGCGCTTGGACAGCCGCGTGCGGTCGGGCCCGAGAATCATCGGCAGATGTGCGAAGCGGGGCAGAGAGCGACCCAACGCACGGTAGAGGAGGATCTGTTTTGGGGTGTTTGCGAGGTGATCGTCACCCCGGATGACGTGTGTGATTTCCATATCGGCATCGTCGACGACAACAACGAAGTTGTAGACGAAGGTTCCATCGGAGCGGCGGATGACGAAGTCCTTAATCTGATCGTGGCTAAAGGCGACATCGCCGGCGAGGAGATCGTGCACCACCGTCTCTCCCGGTGGGACCTTGAACCACCACGCCCCATCCTGCTCATAGGCGCTGCCGTTATCGAGAAGACTCTTCGCCGCCGTCAAGTGCACGTCCGTGCGGTCCGTTTGTCGGTAATACTCGTCCCAATCGAGACCTAGCCACTGCATTGCCTCCACAATCTGATCGATCGACTCCTGTGTGGAGCGTTCCTGATCCGTATCCTCGATCCGCAGGATAAACGTACCGCCATGATGCCGCGCGTATAACCAATTGAACAGCGCCGTTCGTGCCCCGCCGACATGCAGATAACCTGTCGGGCTGGGGGCAAATCTAACCTTGACCATCGCTTTCTCCCTTCGTGTCTGGATTGAACAAGGAGTTTACCACATTTGTTAAGCCATTTTCGAGCGAAACCACGGTACCGAAGCGATGCGACGATCTGACACGCCAGCTCGCCCTACCGATCTCCCGATCGCGCAATCATTGAATCACTCAATCTCCCGATCACTCACTTCACAGCTCTTCGTGAGCAGTCCGGGCGATGATCTCATCCTGCAGGCTCGGTTCGAGGTTGTTGAAGTAGTCGC
>CAZRQM010000019.1:0-13658 GCA_964602385.1 uncultured Thermotogae bacterium
CGATTACTAGCGATTCCGGCTTCATGAGGTCGAGTTTCAGACCTCAATCCGAACTGAGAGGGGTTTTTTGAGATTGGCGCCCCCTTACGGGATTGCGACCCTCTGTACCCCCCATTGTAGCATGTGTGTCGCCCCAGGCATAAGGGACATGATGACTTGACGTCATCCCCGCCTTCCTCCGGCTATTCACCAGCAGTCTCGTTAGAGTCCCCGGCATTACCCGCTGGCAACTAACGACAAGGGTTGCGCTCGTTTCGGGACTTAACCCTACGTCCCACGACACGAGCTGACGACAGCCATGCATCACCTGTGCTAGCTCCCCTACCCGAAGGTAGAGGTCGTCCCCCTTTCAGGTTTCTACCACTAGTATGTCAAGCCCAGGTAAGGTTCTTCGCTTATCATCGAATTAAACCACGTGCTCCACCGCTTGTGCAGGGACCCGTCAATTCTCTTGAGTTTTAGCCTTGCGGCCGTACTCCCCAGGCGGTTCACTTAATGCGTTAGCTCCGGCACCGATCTATTTGTATGACCGACACCAAGTGAACATCGTTTAGGGCGTGGACTACGGGGGTATCTAATCCCCTTTGCTCCCCACGCTTTCGCGCTTCAGCGTCGGTAGCAGGCCAGAGGGTTGCCTTCGCCATCGGGGTACCTCACAGTATCTACGCATTCCACCGCTACTCTGTGAGTTCCACCCTCCTCTCCTGCACCCAAGCCGAGCAGTTTCACCTGACGTTCCTCAGTTAAGCTGAGGGCTTTCACAGGTGACTTGCCCAACCGCCTAGACGCCCTTTACGCCCAGTAATTCCGGATAACGCTTGCATCCTCTGTCTTACCGCGGCTGCTGGCACAGAGTTAGCCGATGCTTATTCCTGGGGTACCGTCATCGGGCGGGCATTTCCTCCCGTCCTTATTCTTTCCCCAGAAAAGAGGTTTACAACCCGAAGGCCTTCATCCCTCACGCGGTGTCGCTGGCTCAGACTTTCGTCCATTGGCCAAGATTCCCCACTGCTGCCTCCCGTAGGAGTCTGGGCCGTATCTCAGTCCCAATGTGGCTGATCGTCCTCTCAGACCAGCTACCCATCATTGCCTTGGTAGGCTTTTACCCCACCAACAAGCTAATAGGCCGCAGTCCCCTCCCCTTGCGACGGCAGGACCGTCTTTGGAACAAGCCCCATCGGGCTTGAACAACATCGGGTATTAGCCTTCCTTTCGGTAGGTTGTCCCCGTCAAGAGGGTAGGTTGACCACGTGTTACTCACCAGTTCGCCGCTCCGTCACCAATCGTCATAACCCGAAGGTTGATCTGTCTGGCTCGATCGCTCGACTTGCATGTGTTAGGCGCACCGCTAGCGTTCATCCTGAGCTGGGATCAAACTCTCTTAGTTCTAGTTTTTGATCCTTACTGTTAACTCAAAATTGACAAGGTTCCTCATTTACGAGGAACTCATTACCACGCTATCCACTTTTCAATGACCAGTCACTACAAACGGAAGTATACCAAGCACCACAGCGCGTGTCAAGCAAATTCGAAAGGCAAATCGATGACCGCTCTGTACGCCCTTTCTCTTCCGTTGTTGCTGCTTACTTGTGTAAGTATACTCCTGGCTGTAAGGAGGGTACAAGTGCGCAATAGACGGATCGGGGTCCTCGCGGGTGGTGATTCCCCGGAACGAGCGGTATCGCTCGTCTCAGGAGAGCACGTGACCGCTGCACTGCGTGAAATAGGATATGACGCCATTCTGCTCACGATAGAGACCACGGACGACATCGTCCCCGCACTGGCGGGGATTGATAGCGTGTTCAACGTCCTCCACGGAGAGGCGGGAGAGGACGGGACGATCGCCCTGTTGCTCGATGTGCTCGGAGTATCGTATCCAGGTTCGCGCCCACAGGCGTGCGCACGGGCGATGGACAAGCCACGGGCCAAGGAGATCATGAACCGCAATGGCATCCCCGTCCCACCAGGGAACCTATACGGGGAGAAGCAGGACATAGCTGCCTTCTGTGAGGATGCACTCACGCAGTACGGTCTCCCCCTCGTGATCAAGCCTTGCGACCAGGGGTCGAGCATCGGTGTGTATATTGTAGCCGCCGCGAACGACCTCATAGAGAAGGCACGTGAGACACAAGCGCAGTTCGGTACCTTCCTCATCGAGAAATTCATCCCGGGGCGAGAGCTGACGGCAGGAATCCTGCGCACAGAGAGCGGTGAGGGGGTTCTCCCCCTCGTGGAAATCGTGCCCAAGAAGGAGTTCTTCAACTACTCGGCTAAGTACGACGAAGGGATGGCTGAGTTCATCGTTCCCGCCAGGCTTGATGAGGCAGTTGCCGCAACTATTAGGGAAGTGAGCCTTGCTGCGCACCGCGCTCTTGGGTGTTCCGGCTACTCTCGCGTGGATATCCGCTTGGCACCCGACGGGACACCGTACGTCCTCGAAGTGAACACAAATCCTGGAATGACACCGATGAGCGACCTTCCCCGCGCCGCGGCCGCGGCGGGGATCGATTTTTCTAGTCTCGTGCGGATGATGCTCAAGACAGCAGAGTAAGGAGGCGGAAATGAAGATAACCTGGATCGGACACGCGTGTTTCCTCATCGAGGGGAAAAATGTGACGGTGATGACGGACCCGTACGACGAGCACATCCCGTACAAGGCGCCCAGTTTCCCGGCCGACGTGGTCACGGTCAGCCACGAGCACTTCGACCACAACGCTGTCGATAGAGTACTCGGCTCCCCAGCAGTCGTGCGCGGGTCCGGGAAGCACACGGCGCACGGCGTCAAGTTCACTGGAATCGCTACCTTCCATGACCAGGAGCAGGGGAAGAAGCGTGGTGAAAACACGATCTTCACCTTTGCGGTAGACGGAATCAATATCGCCCACTTTGGGGATCTCGGTCATTCACTCTCTCCGAAACAGATCGCACAGCTATCGCAAGTGGAGGTAGTGATGATCCCCGTGGGCGGCTACTTCACCATCGACGCGGCGCAGGCGGCCGACATTGTGGGCCAACTCCCGCACGTAAAGGTGTTTCTCCCCATGCACTACAAGACGGACGTGCTAGGCACGGACTTCCCGATCGACACGGTGGACAAGTTCGCCAGCCGGATGCAGAATGTCAGGGAAATCGGCAGCGCGGAGGTCACTATCAACCACAACGACCTTCCCGAACACCCGGAGGTGTGGATCTTAAACTATGCCTGAAATATCGAAACGCACTCAAGAGCTGAAAGGCTCACCCATTCGACGACTTGTTCCACTTGCTGTCGCCGCAAAGAAACGAGGGATCGAGGTCTATCATCTGAACATCGGCCAACCGGACATCCCCACGCCACGCTCGTTCATGGAAGGGATCCGCAACGCGAAGATCGATGTCCTCTCTTATGCCCCGGCTCGCGGTATTCCCGAGACGATCAACGCCCTGATCGGCTTCTACGCCGGGATGGGTATCGAGCTTACCGAGGACGAACTGCGGGTCACTATCGGTGGAAGCGAGGCGTTCGCCTTCGCGCTGCAGGCAACGTGCAACCCAGGCGACGAAGTGCTGATCCCCGAGCCGTTCTACCCCAACTACTACGGGCACGCGCTAATGAACGGAATCAAGGTCGTCCCCATCACGACGGAGATCGAGAGCGGCTTTCATCTCCCCCCGATCGCAGAGATCGAGGCGCTCATCACGCCGCGCACAAAGGCAATCCTCTTCTCTACACCATCCAACCCGACGGGTGTTGCGTACACGCGCGAGGAGATGCAGGCAATTGCTGACCTCGCGCTCAAGCACGATCTATACGTCATATCCGACGAGCCGTATCGCGAGCTGATGTACGAGGGGAGAGCGGTCAGCATCCTCGAATTTCCCGAACTCCACGAGCACGCGATCCTCGTTGACTCGATCTCCAAGCGCCTCTCCGCGTGCGGCGCGCGCATCGGGATGCTCGTCACGCGCAACCGCGAGTTGATGAAGTCGATCGACAAACTGTGCATGATCCGCCTATCGGCACCGACGTTCGAGCAGCTTGGCCTGGTCGCGTTCCTCAACGATCCCAACTACAAGGATGACATCGCTGCCATGAGAACCAAGTTCCACTCCCGACGCGACACCCTATACGAAGCCCTTCAGACGATACCCGGTGGGATCAGCCGCAAACCGGAGGGGGCGTTCTACGTGTTCGTCAAGTTCCCACAGCTCGACGATTCCGAGGAGTTCGTCAAGTTCATGATGAACGACTTCAACCTCGACGGAGAAACGACGATGGTCGCGCCAGGGGCCGGTTTCTACGCTACCCCGGGAGTGGGAAACGACGAGGTGCGCATCGCCTACGTCCTCGAAGAGTACAAGCTCGTCCGGGCGGTGGAGGTCCTCAAAGCAGGGCTAGAAGCGTACGTAGAAGAGCGCCAGCGCGTCGCGATGCCCGCGGGATGAGGGAACGCCTCGATAAGGTCATCAAAGAGAGAGGCCTGATCCGCAGCCGGTCGCGCGCACAGCGAATGATTGCCGCCGGCCGTATCAGCGTTGATGGGAAGATCGTCCTGCGACCGGGGCATCCAATAGATCCTGAGGCGCAGATCGAGATCGTCTCTCGCGAACTATTCGTCAGCCGCGGCGGTGAGAAGCTCGCCGCGGCGCTTGACCAGTTCCGTATCGATCCCAAGGGCTGCGTCTGTCTTGATATCGGAAGCTCCACCGGCGGGTTCACCGATTGCCTGCTGCAACACGGAGCGGAGCACGTGCATAGCGTCGACGTTGGGCACGACCAGCTCGACATGCGGCTGCGCAACCACCCTCGCGTTATTGTGCACGAAGGAATCAACGCCCGTTATCTCGTCCCACAGGACATCGGCGAGTCCGTCGATCTCGTGACGATCGATGTGTCGTTCATCTCGCTAAAGCTCGTCCTCCCGCCGCTCACAGACATCCTTGTACCGAATGGTGAGATCATCGCCCTCGTCAAACCACAGTTCGAGGTGGGCAAGGATCGGCTGCCAAGCGACGGGGTGGTGAAGAGCGCGGAGGATCGCGATGAAGTGCTCACGGACATTCGCGCGTTCATCGAGGCGGAGACACCGTGGAACGTCATCGCGGACATGATCTCTCCCATCCAGGGCGAAAAGGGGAACGTCGAGTTCTTGATCCACATACGCTAGACTGAGATCTTTCCCTGCAAATAGAGCGCCGCATTCCAGCAAATCCGGCAACAGATCTTGCACTGCTCCTCCGGGGCCATCATCATTTCTTCAACCCGATGCTGCGTAACCTTTCAAATAGCCGACATGACTTTCATGTTGCACTACCCTCGCTTCATCTAGCATCACTGAAGAACCCCACTCAGAGCGAGCGACCTCTCAACTCCCCTGGGGGCAGCTCACGTCGGGCCTGATCCAGGGTAATCAAGGTACGCCCCGAAATCTTCACCTTCTTGGTCAGCCTTGATGGAGTCACGTAGATGGCTTAAGGCAGTTCTATTTCATCGGAGGTTTGCCAGCATCCTTTAGCTTTCTATCAAGAGCTGCGCGCTTTTTCTTGATCATCTCGGGTTGAACGAAAAGGAAATCAAAAAGCGCCTCTATTACATCTAGATTCCATTCAGCTTCACCAATTTCTACTGGAAGAATCTCTCCTGAACGAGAACTCTTAGTTGGATGTGCTGCGAAGTTACCGATGTTGCGAATTGCATCCAGGGACTCGGCAAGATGGCTGGGCAGGTTACTACTATTAATCACCTGCTCAATTTCATCAGCAAGATTACTCTTCTTGACCCCGGTCTTCTCTCTCAGAATATACTGAAGGCATCGTCTACTAAGAGCGGCGCTTGCTTTGGGGCTATCCGCAATGACTAGACATGCTTCAGTATAGTCTTCAGAGAACTCCTGTGGAACTTCAGGAGGAATGGGTGATCGACTTGGCCCCTTTGGGCGAACAAGAATGCGACTGTCAATCTTGCCTGGCCTGTAGCCGCCATTATAGTTCCACTCTGCAGAAACAAGTTCTATAATGAGTTTTCCGCAGCTGGGACAAACACGATAGACTAACCCCCATTTTCCTTCACGATCTTCACCAATAATATTGTATTGTGGAACATCATGGAATGCGACCAAGCAGTGAGGGCACTTCATAGTTCATCCTCCAGACAATTATCCAAACAACTATTGCTACATATCTCGCCATACATGAAGGCCCCTCCAATCCATCATCTACGCTCTTTCTGCTTGCTTCTTAAGATTCTCCGTCTGTTTCATGGCTCTGAATATCAACACGTGTACACTTGCATACCATCATACACCTATGAAGCTCATGGAGACAAGGGACACTTGATGTTCCATTGCGTGGCTCGGGGAACAGGTGTTATCCCCGTTTGGAGTTCATGCCGAACAGACCACTACTCACAACAGAAGTAAGAGGCACATCCACAGGCAAAACATTGTGATGCAAATCGCAAAGCGACACACCAGTGAGACACGCTATTCACTTTCCTACTCCACCTCTCCCATGCTGAACGCCTTCCCGTGGCGCGGGTAGACGGTTCGGATGTCCAGCTTCTTCACCCGCTCGAAGCTGGCTTCCAACGCCTCGGCGTCATCGACAAGCGTGGCGACCGATGAGTGGGTCCGGTTCTCGAGGAAGTCGCCGCTGAAGAACGTCCCCGTATCGGTCAACACGGCGATCGAGCCTGCCGTATGCCCAGGGGCATGCAAGATCGTTGCTGCCAACCTGTACTCGTCGAGGCGATCGCCATCCTCAATGTACAGGTCCGGTGTGAATCGATCCCGCTTGCGCAACCGAAAGAGGCTTATCAGCGGCTTCAACATCCGGCGCACAGGCGGCAGCGGTCCCCTGCTGAGGAACATGTTCCCCCGTTCCACAGCCGCTGCTTCCGCTTTGTGCATCGCGATCTTCGCTCCGTACTTTGCCCGCAGATAGGCGGCATTGCCACTGTGGTCAGGGTCCCCGTGGGTGATCACTATCAGTTGGAGATCATCGGGAGCGCAGCCCGCAGCACGCAGCTCACGTTCGATCGTTGCCCGGTTGCCCGACATCCCGGTGTCGATCAAGACAAATCCCGCATCGGTCTTCACAAGATATGCGTTCACCCACCGCAAAGTAAGCGTTCGAATCGATTCCGTCATCCTAGCCCCCTTGGGCCACTGCCCAATGCAAGCTCTTCCAACGTAGGGTGCGCCAGCATCACGCCAGTGCTTGAGTGAGCCGCTCGATGGCCTGGGCAGTGGTCTTTTCGCGACGGGCCTTTGCCCAGTTGACTACCGCCGAGCCGCGAACCGTTGCCCCCTTGGATTCGCAGATCCTGCGCATCTGCCGGATGGCACGGTTCCCGCCCATCCAAGGATACGGGAAGGACTGGGTGACGAGGCAGGCAACCTTCTTACCTTCGAGCGAACCGATCCCCCGCAGGTAGGTCGCGAGAACCGCCGATAAAGAGAAAGCTTCGACCGCCGAGCCGAAGATCAGCGCGTCGTACTGCGCAACATCAGGCCGCGTTTCGAGTTGGAAGGCCCTGTCTCCCGACTTGCGCCCGCCGGCGATGGTCACTTGTTCAATCTCCGCTGAATGCCCCGCTGCAGCGAGCTTCTCCTTGAGCTTCTCGGCGACAGAAAGCGTGTTCCCAGTCTGTGAATAGACGATGATCCCAGTTTTCATCTTGCACCTCCTAATCGCCTCGCACGAACGTCTCTCACATCGACGGTTCGTCCAGCACCGCTATCCTCAAGACCGGATTCTATGGCCTGTCGTACATATATCCTGTACATCAAGTCATCCAAAGCGGCATCTTCAGGCAATTCTTGCGGAAGACGGTATGCTTCTTCTTTGACATTAGCCAGTTGCATCATTAGCACCTCCCACCACGGCTCTTTCGGCGAATGCCTTCGGATCATCCTAGAGCCGTGATGTCGCCCGGTCAAATTTGCTCGATATCTATAGATGAACGTGCATTCGACAAGTCTGACAATTCGCGTAGTTTCTCCTTCCCAAAGCAAATGCACCGACTGGTTCCGGATCACGAAGCAGCGTCCACAGCTTGCCGCAGCTGTGCGAGAGAGCTATGCTTCTCCGGAGCTGACATAGACAGAGGATTCCCGTCAATGTCTAGAGTAGAAGAAAAGGCCAACTAACAAGGAGATGCAGATGGAATTCATTGATCTACGCAGTGATACAGTTACGAAGCCGACAGATGCGATGCGCGAGGCGATGGCCAGTGCCATCGTCGGGGACGACGTCTACGGCGAGGACCCAACCGTCAACCGCCTGCAGGAGATGATGGCCGAACGGATGGGGATGGAGGCGAGTCTGTTCGTCGCCAGCGGGACGATGGGAAACGTCGTCGCCATCCTCACTCACGCCGGACGCGGTGATGAGATGATCCTCGGCCACCTTGCCCACACGTTCCTCTACGAGGGAGGAGCCGCGGCAGGACTGGCCGGTGTGCACCCACACATCCTCCACAATGAGGACGATGGCACGATCAATCTCGAGGCGATCGAAGAAGCGATCCGCCCGGAGAACGTCCACTTTCCGATAAGCCGCCTCCTCTGCCTGGAGAACACGCATAACCGCTGTGGAGGAGCGGCGATCAGCGCCCAGTACATAGACGCAGCCGCTGATCTCGCCCACAGTCACGGGATGTCTGTTCACCTCGATGGCGCACGCTTGTTCAACGCCGCTGTGGCACTCGATGTCCCACCGGCAGAACTGACGCGCAATGTAGATTCTGTCATGATCTGTATCTCCAAGGCCCTTGGGGCGCCTGTTGGTTCGGTATTGTGTGGTACACGCGCATTCATCAACCGTGCGTTGCGCATGCGAAAGATCGTCGGCGGCGGGATGCGGCAGGCGGGGATCATCGCCGCGGCCGGGATCTACGCTCTGGAACACAATGTCGATCTCCTGACCGAGGATCACGCCAATGCCGCGCGCCTCGCCGCGGGGATCGATTCCATCCCCGGGCTCACCTGCACCTCACACGGCAAGTCAAAGATAGCGACCAATCTCGTCTACTTCACCGTCGATGGGACGGCGATCGGAAATCCAGCGATGAATGCCGACGCCCTTTCACAGCGCCTGCGCAAACACGGAGTCCTTGCCAATTCTCTTGGAAGTGAAAATCAGATGCGCATGGTCACCCACCTCAATGTCACCGCAGCGGACATCGAGCAGGCTATCGCCGCCCTGCGGTCATCGATGAGAGAGACATAGGTCCACGTTTCCCCTGAACTAGATCCAGCCCCCGGCGGAGGGATGGCCTACGCCGCGCGGAAGCAAGCCCTTATCCTGGTCATACGGGTGGTGAGAGGAGTGTTTCCGTTATCAACTGGAATCCTCCCCTGACCCACAAAGACTGGAAAAGGGGGATATGATGAAGGGGCTAGTGACTGTGACGGTAATCACGCTCCTGTGGGGAACGGTAGCGATCGCTGGATCGCTGGAGTTCTTCGCCGGCGCGGGACCATCGGCCGCCGCTCTGGGGAGCATCAACGATGGAATTGGCGTAGTTAACATCATCACAGGGGATCTCAATACCGATCCTAGATTCGAAGACACTGTGCCGGAGCTCCCCAACCTGGGAAGTGGCCTCGCATACAGCGCAGGGGAACGCTACTGGATCACCGATCGCTTCGCGCTTGGAGGCGAGCTTACTTACTTCAAGAGCACATCTGCTACTTCTGGCACGTACACCACTAAAGATAGCGGTGAGATTTCAAACGTATCGCTTAGCCTGCAATGCCAGAGCATCGGCCTGCTCATCGGAGGAAGGTTCACGTTCCTCGATGTCGGGCTCAGGCTGGCCGTGGATCTCGGTGTTGGCTACTACTACTCGGGGTTCAATACGGCGATCACGTTCGAGATGCCAAGCGACTACCATCCGATCAACATCCAACTGTCGTCCGGAGATGGACACTACAACGGGTCGAGCTTGGGGATCGAAGGCGGAATATCCCTCTCCTTTCCCATCGCCGACTGGATAAATGTTGGCACATCGGTCCTCTACCGCTCGCTAACGGTGCAACACCTGGTGGACGCTGAGGGTAACGGATTTGACTTTGACGGAGACGGCACGGCGGAGGTGGCGGATTTCAGCGGAATCACCGTCCAATTCACCATCGCGTTGGACATTAATCTCTCCCTGTAAGCGGAGAAAAGGAGTTGTAGAATGAAGAGAACGAGGCTCTACCTTCTGCTGGGGATGCTGGCCCTCGTCGCGTTGGCAATAACAGGTTGCCTTGACACGCAATCTGCGCCGAAGGCGATCTTCAGCGCCTCACAGCTGCAAAAAGTGATACCATTCACCGCAAACTTTGATGCAACGTTGTCCTACGACCCGAACGGCCAGATCGAGTCGTATCTATGGGACTTCGGCGACGGTGGATCGGGAAATGGCCCGCAGGTAACGCACGATTACAAACAGGACGGCACGTATCGCGTCTCACTCACGGTTATCGACAGTAAAGGTGGATCGGGCGCAAGCTCTCTTACGGTACATGCCCTCAACATACCTCCGATAGCGACGTATTCCTACTCTCCCAAGAGCATGCTGGATGAGGGCTTCATCGTGGGCGCGAGCGAGTGGATCACGTTCGACGCGTCAGAATCAACGGACAATGAAGAGATCGTCTCCTACAGTTGGAACTTTGCTGACGGGTGGAAGGACGAAGGACAGGTCGTTCAGCACCGCTTCCTCTGGGCAGGCACCTACAATGTGGCGCTCACCGTCACGGACAACGACGGCGGGAAAACGACGTACCTGCATGAGATCAACGTAATGGGCGGCCCACCGTGCAACGCCGATCTGGAAACCATAAACGAATGGAACCCAGGAGGGCACAAATGAAGCGGATAGCGATACTGTTGATCATCGCCCTGCCGATTGTCCTCACGGGTTGTGCACTCGATGATGTGATAAGTCCGATGGTGAACAAGATCCCCGAGGCGGTGATCGATGCGTCTCCACAACAGGGTCCCGCACCGCTGCAGGTGCAACTGAACGCACACTACTCACACGATGATGGAACGATCATTAGCTATTACTGGGACTTCGGCGACCCACAAGATCCGGCACCGGCGACCGGGATGACAGCGAGCCACAACTACGTCCACCCGGGCACGTACCTCGTCAAACTCACCGTAATCGATGACGCAGGAAAGCTGAACTACGAGAAGATCGTGATCACCGTGACCAACCCCGCCCCGGTAGCGAGCTTCTCCATGGACAACGATGCTCCCGTTACGGGCGATGACGTCTCATTCACCGCGGCAGGTTCCTATGATACAAACGGTGCGATCATCTCCTACGACTGGAACTTCGGCGATGGAAGCACGGGCACCGGTGTTGATGTGACGCATTCCTACAGCGACATCGGTTACTACATAGCAATCCTTACCGTAACCGATAACGATGGGGCGACGACCGTCATACGCCATGCGGTCGATGTCCACGAAGACACCGGAACGTGCGGTAGCGGTGGCTGTGGCGGGCTGGACATCCCACTTGCGGTGATCACCGGCCTGCCTTCATGCTCCGGTGGACAAACGGGAGTGGCGGTCGAGTTCGATGGCTCCGCCTCTCGTGCCGCTGACGGGGTGATCGTCTCCTACAGATGGGAGTTCGGCGATGGGCAGACAGGAACAGGTGTGCGTGTCAGCCATACGTACCAACAGAGTGGAAGATACGTCGTCACCCTCACAGTGACCGACGATGCGGGAACGAAGGGAACCGCATACGGATACCTTGACATCAACACCAGCAGTTGCGGCGTGCCCACGCTGTAGCAAAGACAAAGCAGGTAGTTCTGGGAAGAGGGCCCTTGGCGGCCCTCTTCTGCCAAGGACGGTCAGATGAGCCTATTGTCAGCGATGCTAACTCTGTTCCTCGTAATGGACCCATTGGGCAACATCCCGCTTTTTCTTGTCCTACTCGAGGACGTATCCTCGCAGCGGCGGCGGCGGATCTTGCTGCGCGAGTCCACCATCGCCTTGGGGTTCCTCATGGCCTTTCTGTTTGCCGGACCGTACATCCTCGGATTTCTTCAGATCTCGCGCCCAGCACTGGGAATCGCCGGTGGATTGGTACTATTCCTCATCTCTCTACGTATGATCTTTCCCGTTCCTGGGGGCATGTTCGGCCCCAGCCCCGAAGGAGAGCCATTCATCGTACCTATTGCCATCCCGCTCATTGCTGGGCCGTCGGCGATCGCCACTGTGATGCTGTTCGCCACACGTAGCCGCGCCCGCTGGGAATGGGTTGTTGCCATCCTTGGAGCATGGGCTGCATCAACGTTGATCTTGCTCGCGAGCACATTCCTGCGCCGAGTCATCCGTCGCCGTGGCCTGATCGCAATTGAACGGTTGATGGGGATGATTCTCCTCACCGTCGCCGTACAGATGCTCCTATCGGAGATCTCCGGACTCTTCGCAAACTAGCATCGTTCTTCGCACCACAGAGGATCGCACACTGCCTGTAGGACGAAAAAAGGGGTTCCTTGTAGCTTCGAGTGAGTAGTGACCTCCAATTCCGGTTGGCACAGGACTGATGCCAGGCAAGATTCACCACAAAGAGCACGAAGTGCACGAAGAATGGAACGAGGTGAACTATCGGATGCAGTTATTCCCGTGCGGCGGCACCAAGCCTAACAACGCTACTCAGAGCTTCGTCCTTTGACCACTTCGTGCTCTTCGTGTCCTTCGTGGTGAGACAGCTCTGCACTTCTGTGAGACTGTTAGCGTTTGACTCTTCCTCTTCGGTTACCCACTCGAAACGACTGAGGGCCAAAAAAGACGGGTGGTTCAGTACTCAAGTGCTGAACCACCCGCCTTGTCACACTAATACTCGTTGAAGTAAGTGTGCGAGATTTGGTCGACGTTCATCAGCGTCCCATCACCGGTGAAGTACTCGGCGGTCACGATCAGCGGCATCGTCCCGCGCACATCAAGAGCGCCCCACATGGAAGTATTGACCGTTAGGATATCAGACGTCGAGTAGTACTCCGTCTCGTGCGGATCGAGAACAACATCAACGGTGTACTTCATGTGCCCTAGGGAGTCGTAGAACTTCAGTGTCGCCGCCGCGGGAGCGCCGTTTGGGTTGACTATAGCAATCCCCGTGTTTTGGCTCGACGTGTTGGAGTAGTTGAGCCCGTACCAGTAGTAGGAGTAGTCCTTTGTCTCGGGAATGGGGTCGATGATGTTGTCCGACGCCATCCAACTACCACCGATGAATGTCTCCACACCCACGGTGAGGATTCCCGGCGTGTCCAGCAGCGCCAATCCCCACGACGTATCCGTGGTTCCCGCGATATCACTCAGGATCTGGTAATCGGACTCGAACGGATCGAGATCCCCCGACACGGCATCGATCAAGGAGCCGTAGGCGTCGTACACCTTGAGTGTGTAGTACGTGTCGCTCCCTCCCGAGTTCATGATGACAAACGCGGTATCCTGGTCGGCGTAGCTTGCATAGTAAATCCCATAGCTGTACGCGTAGCCAACCGCGGCAAGCGCTGCCATCAGCAACACAGCCAGCATCGTGATGATGAATACTCTCTTCATTTTGCTCCTCCTCGAAGTATTGGTTTCCTGCATTCTAGCCGAAGTCAGGGATCAAGTGAAGCTCCCTACTTCTGAAAACGATGCTCCGAGAGGGAACTCAC
>CAZRQM010000020.1:0-11093 GCA_964602385.1 uncultured Thermotogae bacterium
GGTGAGATCGGATCGGTCAGTTCGGTCATCACGGCTGACTGTACGATCGTCTCCTTGCCAGCGCGTTCAAGGTAGGTGGAGAGGGCAAAGCCGTTCAGAATAGTCGCGAGCATCCCTAGCGAGTCGGCGTCGACACGGTCGAGCCAGGGGCTGCGCGCTCCACGGATGATGTTTCCGCCGCCGACGACGATTCCGATCTCGATATCCGGAAGAGACGCGATCTGCTGTGCGATGCCGTGAAGCGCCTTAGGCGAGAACGCACCTTCCTCTCCAGCAAACGCTTCACCGCTCAGCTTGAGAAGAAGGCGCGCGGGGGAGGTCACGATCCCTCTTCCCCTATTTCGTAGCGTGCAAAGCGCTTGACGAAGATGTTCTCTCCGGTTTTTGTCCGCAGGTCAGCGAGGAGATCCTCGATCGTGTGCAATGCATCCTTCACAAACGGCTGCTTGAGAAGGCACGCTTCGGCATAGAACTTCTTTATACGCCCCTCAACGATCTTCTCGATCATCTCGGCGGGCTTCCCTTCTTTCTCCATCTGCACGCGGTAGACCTCTTTTTCGTTCTCCAGATCCTCTGCCGGGACATCTTCGGGGGAGACGTAGCGTGGCTTTGCGGCCGCAATCTGCATCGCTACATCGCGCATGAACACACGGAAGTCATTGCTGTCGGCGGCAAAATCGGTGTTGCACGCTACCTCCAACAGGACGCCCACCTTCCCGCTGTGGTGTACGTACGCCTCGATGCGTCCCTCGGTCGCCTCGCGTCCCTTGTGTGCCATGAGCTCGCGCCCCTCCTCACGCAGGATTTTCTTCGCACGTTCGAGGTCACCGTCGGCTTTCATCAGGGCATTCTTACAGTCCATGATTCCCACGCCGGTGGCCGCGCGCAATGCCTTAACGTCTTCACTTCTTATCGTCATTTTCCTCTATTCCTTCATCTTCCGAGGAGTCGGTTTTCTCTAGAGCCACGGCTATGGGAACCTCTTCTGGTTCCTCTTTCACCGCAGGGCTTTCTTCAGAAGGCTCTTCCTCTGCTACCGGGGCTTCCACTGCTTGCTCTTCAGTGGTCTCTTCAACGCTCGCTTCTTTCGTAGTCACTTCTTCCGCAAGTGGTGCAGTCTCTGCGGTAGCTGATGGAGCTTCTTCGACCTCTTCTTGCCTGCCTTCGCGGCCTTCGAGAATGGCATCGGCGATGCGCGATGTGATGAGCTTTGTCGCCTTGATCGCATCGTCGTTTCCAGGGATTGGAAAGTCGATGGGGTCGGGATCGCAGTTTGTGTCAACGATCGATACGACCGGAATCTTGAGGATGTTCGCCTCGTGCACTGCGTTGATCTCGATGTCCGGATCGATCACGTACAGGATGTCGGGAACGCGCTCCATGTGCCGCAGTCCGTCCAGGTTCCGCTGCAACTTGGCGAGATCACGTCGCAGACGCGATGCCTCCTTGTTGGGCACGTAGTCGATGGATCCATCCTCCATCATCGTCTCAAGGTCCTTCATTCGCTTGATGCTCTGCTTGATCGTAATGAAATTGGTGAGCGTTCCCCCAAGCCAACGGCGGTTCACGTAGTGCGCACCACACCGTTTGGCCTCGTCAGCGATCGTTGACTGTACCTGTTTCTTCGTGCCGACGAACAGGACTTCCTTCCCTTCTCCGGCGCGATCGCGGACAAAGAAATACGCTTTCTTGAACATGTCCACAGTCTGCTCAAGGTCTATGATGTGAATCCCTTTGCGCTCGGTGAAGATATAACGACCCATCTTTGGGTTCCATTTACGCGTTCGGTGGCCGAAGTGAACTCCGGTCTCCAACAGCTCTTTCATTGTCA
Source organism: uncultured Thermotogae bacterium (assembly GCA_964602385.1). GTDB lineage: Bacteria > Bipolaricaulota > Bipolaricaulia > UBA7950 > UBA9294 > M55B144. The sequence continues at coordinate 1,832 of CAZRQM010000020.1, forward strand.
GTACTTCCACATCACCCTCCCAATAGTAAAACGTTGCCTGAGAGTATAGCAAACGGGGATGATCTCTTCAATCTGGAGCGCGAGCGTGGGAAGATGGAGTTCGGGCGGTGAGGCTCACCCGCTGGCTAGCACGGGATCGCTTGACTATAATGCTGGCGGAGGTCGAGACGGATGAGCGAGCAGGAGATGGCAACGGGACACAGTGCCCCTCTGCGCAGCCTTCCCAAGAACACGGAGGCGGAGCAGGTGGTGCTTGGCTCTGCCATCTTGGAGCCGGAAGAGACAATCCCCATCTTGATTGACAAACTGCGGCCAGAGGATTTCTACCGTCGTGCGCACCGGGTGATATTTCGCACGATCCGTGACCTGTTCGATCGAGGAGAGCCGTCCGACATCGTCTCGTTGTCCAACCGTCTTGAAGAGCAGGGGGACATGGAGAAGGCCGGTGGACGGGTCTACCTCAATGAACTCCTCGACCGGGTGACGACCACGGCGAGCCTGGATTACTACACGGAGATAATCCACAAGAAGGCGACTCTGCGCGCGCTTATCGAGGCTGGTGGGAGAATTTCCGAGTTTGGCTACGACGAGGCAAGCGAGACGGCCGAGGTTCTGGACAAGGCAGAGACGATTATCTTCGACATTTCCCGCAACGAGGGGTCGGGAAACTACTACCTGATTAACGAATTCCTCTATGACCATATCGACACATTGGAAGAATTGCACCGCGATCCGAATCGCCACACAATCACCGGTTTTTCCACGGGTTTCCCGCGTTTTGATGAGATGACATCGGGACTGCAGCGTTCGGACCTCATAGTCATCGCCGGCCGCCCAGGGACAGGGAAGACAAGCCTAGCGCTTGCGCTTGCGCGGCACATAGCAATTCGTGAGAACGCAGCAGTGGGGATCTTCTCGCTAGAGATGACGAAGGAGCAGCTGTTGGAGAGGCTGCTGTGCGGTGAGGCGAAGGTCAGCTTGCACCGCCTGCGTGGGGGATACATTCCCGCGGATAAGTGGCGGGATATCGCTAACGCAGCGAGCAAGTTCCAGAAAGCGCGGATCATGGTCGATGATTCTCCTGGAACGACCGTATTGGAAATTCGTGCCAAAGCGCGGCGGATGATGGCTCAACACGGATTGGATATGCTCATAGTCGACTATCTACAGTTGCTGGAAGGATCGATCCGAACTGACGTGCGCGAACAGGAGATCGCCCATATCACGCGGTCTCTCAAGAAGCTGGCGCGCGAGCTTAACATACCTGTTATCGCTATTTCACAGTTGAATCGAGCGGTGGAGCAACGGGAGAAACGGTATCCTCGTTTGTCTGACCTGCGCGAAAGCGGGGCGATCGAGCAGGATGCCGACCTCGTCGCCTTTATCTACCGTGCCGACTACTACAACGAGCCAGCCGACGCGACAAAGGACGGCCAAGGCGCGGGCGGCGAGGCGGAGATCATCATCGCCAAACAGAGGAACGGCCCATTGGGTAAGGTGCCGGTAATCTTCCACAAGGCCTACGCCAGCTTCTACTCGGCCGCGCGCGATGATTCGGTCCCGTCCTAAGGGGTGTGGCCGATAGGACGATGCCTACGTATAATTGCGATCATAAAATGAGGAGTTAGGGAGGAATGATGGGTTACCCGACGCAGTACCGCTACACTAAGGAGCATGAGTGGATCGAGCTAAATGGTAAGCGAGCGAAGGTGGGAATCACCGATCATGCGCAGAGCGAGCTTGGGGATGTCGTGTTCGTCGAGCTGCCGGCCGTGGGAAGCGCACTCAAGCGAGGGGATTCCTTGGGAACGGTGGAGTCCGTTAAGGCGGTGAGCGATGTGTTCGCGCCGCTCGGCGGCGTCGTGGTGGAGGTAAACTCCGAGCTTGAGGAATCTCCTGAGACGATCAATGCAGACCCTCATGGTGCTGGTTGGCTGGTTGTACTGGAGGTAAGCGATCCGAGTGAGGTCGATGCCCTTCTCGACGCTGCCGCTTACGAGAAAGTAGTCGCGGGAGAGTAGACTCCATGCGCTACATTCCCAATACAGATGCCGATCGCAAGACGATGCTCGATGCGATCGGCCGCTCCTCAATAGAGGAGCTTTTTGCTGATATTCCACAGGCCGTCAAGGACCGCTTCCAGACCCTCGGCCTCTCTCCGAAGAGCGAGATGGAGGTGCAAATGGAGCTTGATCGCCTGTCACAGACGAACAGTGCCGCCAATGCAATCGCCTTCCTCGGTGGCGGAATCTATGATCACTACATCCCGAGCGTTGTCTCACACATCACGTCACGCTCCGAGTTCTACACGGCGTACACCCCGTACCAGCCGGAGATAAGCCAGGGTACACTGACGGCGATGTTTGAGTTCCAGACGCTCATCTGTGAGCTGACCGGGATGGAGATCGCCAACTCATCGATGTACGATGGTGGAACTGCCCTTGCCGAGGCGGCGATGATGGCCGCGCGCGTCACCGGCACACGGAAGATCGCCGTCTCACACGCCCTCTTTGCACACTATCGGCGTGTTCTCGACACGTACTGCTGGGCCTCCGGGATTGAGGTCGCAGAGATTCCAACGCGCAATGGGCGCTGCGATTTCTCCCACATTTCTTCTGGTGTTGGTGGTGTGATCGTGCAATCACCGAATGCGTTCGGCGTTATCGAAGACCTGGCCGGGGTCAAGGATGCGATCGGAGACGCCCTGCTGATCGTCGCCGTGAATCCGGTTTCTCTAGGAGTTGTCGCTCCTCCGGGAGAATTCGGGGCCGACATTGTGACCGGCGAAGGACAGCCGTTCGGGCTGCCCGCCTCGTTTGGCGGGCCTCTCCTTGGACTGTTTGCCACGAGGAAGGCCTACCTGCGGCAGATGCCGGGGCGTCTTGTCGGACAGACGGTCGACGCTGGCGGGCTGATCGGATACACCATGGCCGCGCAGACGCGTGAGCAGCACATCCGCCGGCAGAAGGCGACGTCAAACATCTGCACGAACGCGCAACTATGTGCCCTCACCGCGACCGTTTACCTGGCTAGCCTCGGCGGAGATGGCCTGCGCGATCTCGCCCTCCTGAACCTGGAGAAGGCGCACTACCTGGCCGATCGACTGAGCGCGCTGCCCGGCTGCTCACTTCCTTTTGCTGCGCCGTTCTTCAACGAGTTCGTGCTGCGCGTTCCGAGCGACCCTCAGAAGATTTGCGCTGGGCTGCGCGAGGGAGGGATTCTCGTCGATGATCCGGCGCACCTGGAAGCGCTCGGGATCACCGGAGCGTTACGCTTTGCCGTGACGGAGAGACGATCAAAGGATGAGCTTGACCTGGTGGTCGACCTTGTGGGGAGGATGCTGTGAGAACGATATTTGACTATGGTGAGCGACGCGGTACAGGGGGAATCCTTCCACAGTTGGACGTGCCGGAGCACGAAACCACTGATCTCCTGCCGCAGGAGGTTATCAGGCAGAACGAGCCGAGAATTCCCAACCTGAGTGAGCCGGAGGTCGTACGTCACTACACCGCCCTCTCCAAGCTGAACTACGGCGTCGATGATGGTCTCTACCCGCTGGGAAGTTGCACCATGAAGTACAACCCCAAGGTGAACGAGGATGTGGCGCGACTCCCCGGGTTTGCGTCTGTTCACCCCTCGGTCGATCCGGACCTCGCGCAGGGATCGCTCGCCGTCATGTACAAGATGTCGCGGCTCTTGTGTGGGATCACGGGGATGCCTGATGTGACGCTGCAACCAGCGGCCGGCGCTCACGGAGAGATCACCGGGATGTTCCTGCTGAAGCGCCACTTCGATGCGCGCGGCGAGACGGAGAGGACACGCATCCTCCTGCCTGACTCCGCGCACGGGACCAACCCCGCCTCGGCGGCGGCAGCGGGTTTCTCCGTCACGGAGATTCGCTCCGGCGCCGATGGCCTCGTCGATCTCAACGCTCTTAGTGGGGAGCTCGATGATACCGTTGCCGGGGTGATGCTCACGGTTCCCAACACGCTAGGGATCTTCGAGGAGAACATCATAAAGATCACGGCGATGGTCCATGCTGCTGGCGGACTCTGCTACTTCGATGGAGCAAACCTGAACGCCTTCCTCGGGCACGCTCGCCCGGGAGATATGGGCGCGGATGTGTTCCATTTTAACCTGCACAAGACGATGTCCGCTCCGCACGGCGGAGGTGGGCCGGGCTCTGGGCCGGTGGCGGTCAGTGAAGCGCTCGTTCCGTTCCTTCCCGTACCACGGGTGCGTTTGGAAGGGGAGCGCTATTCCCTCGATTGGGAAGAGCGGCAGTCGATTGGGTGCATGCACTCCTTCTACGGGAACTTCGGCGTCTTTCTCAAGGCGTACGCCTACATCCTCACGCTGGGGGACGAGGGCTTGCGCGAGGCCGGCGAAAACGCCGTCTTGAACGCGAACTACCTGCAAGAGCGGCTGAAGAAGACCTACAAACTGCCATACGACCGGCTGTGCAAGCATGAGTTCGTCCTCTCCGGGAAGGGCTTTGGGGAGGGAATATCGACCCTCGATATTGCCAAGAGGTTGATCGACTACGGTTTCCATCCGCCCACGATCTACTTCCCGCTGATCGTGCACGAGGCGCTGATGATTGAGCCGACGGAGACGGAGAGCAAAGAGACGCTTGACCGATTCGCCGAGGCACTGGAGAAGATCGCTTTGGAGGCAAGAGAGAATCCGGATCTCTTGCACGATGCGCCTCACACGGCCCCGGTGCGACGGCTGGACCAGACGCGAGCGGCGCGTAATCCGATCTTGACGTATCCGTTCGGGGAATAGCGATCAGCGGTCAGCGGTCAGCTATCAGCTTTCAGCCCACAGCTTTCAGCTTGAAGCAAGTCAAATGCTTTGCCTAGTCGTTGATTGCTGATAGCTGAAGGCTGATAGCCTGACGGCTACCTCACCCCTTCGATTTCAGAAGCGATCAGCTCACAGACCCCATTGCACAGGGTCTCATCCATTGCCTCAACGAGGATGCGCACTACGGGCTGCGTTCCCGATGGACGGACGAGGAGCCTCCCCTCCGTGCCGAGGCGTTCTTTGGCCTGCTTGATCGCCGATACCACGCGTGGATCAGTGATAAGGGCAGCGGGTTCCGCGACGGCAACGTCCGCGCGCGCTTGCGGATAGAGGGGAATCTCTTCTGCCAGATTGTGCAACGGGGCTCCGCGTTCGTGCGAGATCTCGAGAAGCTTGATCGCCGTGAGGATTCCATCTCCCGTCGGGCTGTGATCGGAGAAGATAATATGCCCCGATTGCTCACCTCCCAGATGGGCTCCGTGGACGAGCATTGCCTGTGCCACGTGGCGATCGCCCACCGGCGTGCGCAGCATTTCGATTCCCGATTGAGCCAGGGCATGCTCCAACCCCATGTTGCTCATCACGGTGGCGATGACGATCGCTGGGTTGAGTACCCCCTTCGCCTTCATGTGCAGCGCGGCGATTCCCATCATGCGGTCACCGTCGATGGTCTCTCCGCAGGGAGAGATAAGGAGGACGCGATCGCCGTCACCGTCAAACGCGATCCCCAGATCGGCGTGTTGAGTGAGGACGGCGTCGCGCAGTGCTTGAAGGTGTGTCGATCCGCATTCGCGATTGATCCGATCACCGTCAGGAGTGCAATGCATCTCGATGACGTGCGCGTTGAAGTGGCGCAGTACGTGCGGCGCGATTGCCCCTGTAGCGCCGTACGCGCAATCGACAATGACCGTCAAGTCGGAGAGATCGATATCATCCGTCTCGATTGTCCCCGTGAGAAAAGCGGCGTAGCGGGTACCCGCCGCCTGCAGTGGAGAGATCGATCCTACGGACCGAGCACGAGGGGGGAGGTCCGCGAGGGCTCGTTCGATTTCATCTTCCGCTTCGACCGTGAGCTTCATCCCCTTGCGATCGAAGAACTTGATCCCGTTATCCTCCGGTTCGTTGTGTGAGGCGGAGATCACCGCCCCCAGATCGGCGCGCTCGTCCTTAATTAGAAACGAGATCGCCGGAGTAGGAATGATGCCCGCGAGGAGGACATCGACGCCAGCGGACGCAAACCCCGCTGCCATCGCTCCTTCAAGCATCGGCCCGCTCAGGCGTGTGTCCCGCCCGATGATCACCCGTCCTCCCTGTGGGACGAGTCGGGCCGCGGCGGCGCGAGCAAGGGAGAGCGCTAGTTCAGCGGTCACATGTTCGTTCGCCCGCCCGCGCACGCCATCCGTTCCAAACAGGGCTGTCATTGTGATTCCTCCATCTACGGGGACCATCCTCCGCCAATGCTGAACATGGGTGGGCCGAGCGCCAGTGGGTAGATGATCTCGCCGCTAGCGGCGAGCTGAAAGTGGTTAGCAAACGAGAAGCGATACGAAATTCCCCCTCCGAAGACGAGCGATGGGAACATTGCTGACAGATCGAAGTAGGAGATCCCGATCGTCCCTCGCAGCAGGCTCACGCCGGCGTTTTCCTGCCCGCCGATCGCTACCTCGGCGCTTCCCAGGATGAGTGTCTTTCCGTCTGGCGCAAGGAAGAGAGATGCCATCGCCCAGCCGAAGGAAAGGTGCGTTCCAATATCGACTCCGACCATGAACGGGGCCTGCCCCAGAGGAATGATGATGCGCAGACCGACGTAATCAAGGCCCGCGCCGATGGCAGAGCAACCAACAAGAACGGCTACAGCAAGTGCCGTAATGATTAGGATACCTCTTGTGTGTCGTAGCATCACTGTGAGTATATCCGCTTGTATACCTCACAAGCAACTACTGTTCGTCGCGTGCTACGAAGATTCCGGCCGCACGATGTCGCCGATCAGCGGCTCGAAGACAGACGTCGGTACGGCATAGGAGACGCGATCGCGCACGTCGGTTATCACGATCTCACCCTTCACGCCGATTACGTCATAGGAGAGGATCTCTCCGGTCACGGGATCCACGACGAGGCTGACGGTCTCCAGAACCTGGAAGAAGTCTCCCTTGTGCACACCTGCGTCAGCACCGATGTTTACCGCAATGCGGCCGTCGGAGAGGATCGCTGCCACCTGCCCCTCGTGCGCGGCTACTGCCGCTGACGTTCTCGCAGCGGATGATCCCCGTGCAGCGAGTACAGCCGGCGCTGCGTTCTCCATCCCTGCAATGAGTTGGGACACGAGCCGGTCGAGCGCGTTGTTTGTTGCCTTGCCTACGATCGTTTCGTCGAACTGACCGCTCCCCACGGTGATTTCGTTCATCGGGGTCACCGGTCCTGTTCCTGGCTTGATCTGGAAGCTGACCGTAGCGATATATGATGATGACATTACATCGAACAGCTTGGCGATGTACAGTCCAGGGCTGAGCTGCACTCCGCCGGGGCCGCGTTGATCCCAGAACCACTCTCCGCATGCACCACTATTGACAAACTGGCCGCCATCGAGCGTCTTTATGAACGCGCCGCCGAGCGTGTCGATCTCCACGCCGAACCAACCAGCCAGGCCAGTGTTCTTGTACCCGAAGTGAGCCGTCTCCCCGATGTAGTAGTACGGCCTATCGCTTCGCAACCCACCGCTGCATACGTTGGCAGTTGCTGGCTGAGAGGCGGAGAGGAGCTTTCCGATGTCGACGGAGAATCCCGTAGATCCGCTGGCGCTCCCTTCTGATGAAACGGCGCCAACGATCTCCGATGTGTACACGCTGACTAACCTTGCGGACATCGCTATGTCCACCGATGCGCTGCTGGCGCTGAAGAAGCCAAGGCTCACCGCTTGTTGCTGCACATTGGCTTTGGTGACCGATCCCACGATGAGCAGGTCGGCTCCAAGGAGCTGGCCGGCAGTGACAAGATCGGATTGAATAGCCGGATTCAGACCGCGCTCCTGCATCACGGCCTCAAGGTCACTTCTCTCGAGCACGCGCACTCCGCTCTGCACAAGTCGCCCGACTAACTCATCGGCTATACCTTGCCCAACGTTTATCAACCCGGAGCTGCTGCGATCCTCGAAGCGTGCCACCGCGACCTTGATGTTGGAGAGGGCGGACGTCGCCGGATCGATCGCAACGGGGAAGGTGGTCGTCTGTGAGTTGTTATTCTCATTGGATTCGGAGATTCTATTGAACGGCTGGTCGACCTCGACGGTGATCGTGTGTATTCCAGGATTGGCTTGCCAATTAATGGAGATATCCTTGGTGCGGCCGGCATCGATGCCGAACGGAATCGACGGCGTATCGACCTGAATCCCATCCACAAGGAACCTCACACTGAATCGATCCGGTGCGTCACTGATCCCGATGTTCTCTACCGTGGCGGTGATCGTAATCATCTGCCCGACGACCGGGTTCTCGGGAGAGAGGTTGATGTTGGCGATGATGAGATCGGGTGTAGCAATGCCTAACACGGATGCAAAGACGACGATCGATAGACTGACAAGCAACATGAAACGCTTCACTATTTCCTCCTTATGTGGAGCTCGTTCGTCACTACATACACAAACGCTGTCAACTTGTTTCATCGATCACTCTGGCTGGCTATTGCATGCGTGTCCGCGGATGGTGGTCACGGGGAGCAGAAATGCTCCCAAGAGGGCGACGATGACGAGGGATACTCCAATACCGAGCTGATCGGCCACGAGGCCAATAAGCGGTGCCAGTACCGCGGCAATAAGGGTGAGTAGTTGCGACTCGACCGATAGGCCGGTGGCCATGGCCTGACGGGGGATCAGATCAGCGAGATACCCGACGAGGAGCGGCCTCCTGGCATTCTGCAGCAGGTACAAGCCAAGGAATCCGATGATCGAGACGACATACACGCGCGTTATCATGCCGATCCCTCCCGCGAGCAGTAAGAGTATCCCGGCGACGTAGATCATGTTGGCCGCTCTGGTCAACGAGTGGACGCGTTGCTGGATCATTCCCGCATGTGATGCTGCGTAGCATGTTCCCAGGTATATGACGAAGTAGAGAACCCCGACCACAATTGCCACCCGTCTATCTCCGCTCAATGCTAACAGGATTGGTAGTGCAAGTGCCTGTGCCTGCAACACTGGCTGGAGGTAGTCCTTCGTAGATTTGAAGATGGCGTCGAAGGAAGCGCTGCTTAGAAGCCCACGCAAGAGGGGCCCCTTGCGGAGCATACGCAGCGAGTTGACCGTTGTCATGCGGAGCTGCTCAGTCATCCGCCTCATGCCGCCTCCCTCATGTCCTACCAGTACCCCATCCAGTTCCTTCGGGTAGGAGAGCATGAGGAATAGCTCCAGAACATACGGGACCATGGAAGCAAGGAAGACAATGCGGTAGCTGCCCGTGTG
>CAZRQM010000020.1:11193-13243 GCA_964602385.1 uncultured Thermotogae bacterium
GTGTGGCCGTAGTATTCCACTTTCTGGTTCTCGATCCCCTTTATGTACAGATATTCGAGGATCAGCGCCTTGTGCGTTCCGGAGCGGAACGCTTCTCCGAAGGCGAACAGGAGCATCGCCAGTGCGAAGATGCCGAAGTGAGGGAACAGATAGAACAAGGAAAATGACAGAAGGTATGATAGGAATGAAGCGAGCATCGACCGGCGACGCCCGTAAGCATCGGCGACAATCCCGGTTGGTATTTCTAGAACGTTTGTTGCGATCTCGCGGATGGAGAACAGAGTCCCTATTTCGAGGAACTATAGGCCCATCTCACGGAAGAAGAGAATGAGAAACGGGTCGAAGAACCGCAGGTTCTTGAGAAACCCATAGGCGCGGAACTTGTGGAACATCAAATCCCTGGGGATGGCCACGTTCTATCCCGCTTCAGAGGTCAGGATACGCTCCAAGGCGTCAGCGACCATGGGGTCGAGCACCTTGCCGCGCATGTCTCTTATCATCTCGATGGACTTCTCGCGGCTGAACGCCTTACGGTATGGTCGATCGGTGGAGAGGGCATCGTAGACATCGGCCGCCGTGATTATGCGTGCGACCAGCGGGATATTGTCTCCCTTCAGTCCATCGGGATAGCCGCTCCCGTCCCAGTGTTCATGCTCATGGCGCACGGCATTTGCCACATGGCTGTAGATAGCGAGTCCCTCTATCAACTCCGCGCTGATCACCGGGTGCTTCTTCATTACAGTCCATTCTGCGTCATCGAGTGGACCGGGCTTGAGAAGAATCGCATCCGGGACGGCGATCTTCCCGATATCGTGTACCTTTGCCGCGATGTCGATCTTCTCTATCTCGCTTTCGGGAAGGTCCATCTCTCTCGCGATCTTCACAGCTAGCTCAGCGACGGACGTCGAATGCACGGCCGTATAGTGATCGCGTTCATCGAGGATGCGGGAGATCCTCTCAAACGTCTTCCTCGCTTCCGTTTGGAGCCGGAGATAACTGCGGAATGACACGTGGACGAGGATCAGCGGGACAAGTCCCAAGAAGACATGCCACACGGAAATGGAGTAGAGAACAGCGAGCAAGAGGGCAGAGGCGCACAATACGACGTACTGGAGTAAGAACTCCCGTACGCTCTTGAGTAGCCCGTACAAGAAGCCGCCCCCGCCTGCCAATGACACAATCCCCCTCACTAGCGATAGGTTGGCAAGTGAATAGGCGAGGAAAGCTAGAACTGCCCACGCGTAGTCAACAGGGAATTGCAAGGACAGTGTACGATGCCCGGAGTACTTCAGCACCAATCCCGCTACGGCGATCGACACTACCATCTGGCTAACATTGAACGCGACTAGAATAATCACGCCTAGGCGCCCTTTTTCCTCTTTGCGGCCCCATCGCAACATGATTTCAGAGACCAAAGAGGAGAGCAAGACGAGGAATATACTTAAAGCAGGGCCAAGGATGAAAAGTCCAGCCACGTTGATCGCTATGCCACTAGAAATTTCCCATCCATAGGAAGGGATCCAGGTTGCATACACCTCGGAGAGAATCCCCAAGATAAGGAAGATAGCAAACAAAGCTATTTGAACACTAGTAGGAGCAATAGTCATAAATCCTGCATAAACTAGGGCAAGAATACAGAGAACAGCAAGCAAAACAACAAATAATCTTCCTTTGATTGGTAGATTCATTTCGCTCCCCAAGAAAAAAAGCCCAACCGCCTTTTCTATCATAGCAGAAAATGGGCGGATGGGCTAGTGTTTACTTATCGGCTAGCCGTGCCACTTGACGTTTGCTCCGAGTGCCAGCCCGAGCGAAGCGATCATGAGCAGGTAGTAGATCCCCTTGTTCTTGGCTAACTTTGCAAATATTTTGTTCACCTTGTCTCCCGCATTGGGGTTATATCCTTGCCACTTCATCACTGACCTCCTTTTGCTTCCCGCTACTTAACCGTGCCACTTGACGTTTGCTCCGAGTGCCAGCCCGAGCGAAGCGATCATGAGCAGGTAGTAGATCCCCTTGTTCTTGGCTAACTTTGCAAATATTTTGTTCA
>CAZRQM010000021.1:0-5202 GCA_964602385.1 uncultured Thermotogae bacterium
CGCGCCCGTTCGCTCCCTCTCATAATCCATGACCCTTAACCCATTCCCCGCTATCCGCTGCCTGGCTCTTGTCCCATCACACATCACCGATCACCGCTTCGCCTCGCAACGCGGGCTGACCAATCCTATACTTAGAGGCGCTATGGAAAGATCGAGCCCAATGATGGAGCAGTACCTGCGGTTGAAGGCAGCGCATCCTGATGCGATCCTCTTCTTCCATCTGGGCGATTTTTACGAGGCGTTCTTCGAGGATGCGGAGATCCTGTCACGGGAGCTGGATTTGGTGCTCACGGCGCGTAGCGGAAACCCGATGGCCGGCGTCCCCATCCGACGGGGAGAGGCGTATGTGAACAGGCTGCTGAAGCGCGGATACAAGGTGGCGATCTGCCAGCAGATGGAGGATCCCCGCAAGGCGACGGGCCTGGTGAAACGCGAGGTCGTGCGCGTGATGACCCCGGGGACGACAATCGATGAGGGAACGCTGGCCGCGGGTGAGAACAACTACCTCTGCGCCCTCTGCCCGGGTAAGGAGCACTATGGTCTTGCCACCCTCGACCTATCGACCGGAGAGTTCACCTGCACGGATGCCCCCAATCTGGAAGAGATCTCAGATGAGATAAGTCGCCTATCACCGAGCGAGCTTCTCCTGCCCGAAGGCGCCCCGGAATCCGTGAGGGAAGCGATCCCCTCCGTGCTCATCACTCCCCTATCTTCTCAGACGTTCGACGCAGCCTCCGTCAGTGGCGACGGCCTTGGACTAAACGAGGAGGCGCTGCAAGCGGCAGGAGCGATCCTCTCCTACGTCAAGCAGACGCAGAAGCAGGCGGTGCAGCACATCCGCTCACTGGAAGCATATTCCCTGCGTGACCACATGGACCTCGATCCGTTCACGGTCAGCAGCCTGGAACTCGTGAAGCCGTTGCGCGAAGGGCAGGAACGGGGAACACTGCTGCACGTTCTCGATCACACCGTGACCAGTATGGGGCGGCGACGCCTGCGGCGGGCGATCCTTGCCCCGCTTACCGATCGGGCGCGGATCGAGGAGAGGTTGGACGCTGTGGAGGCGCTTGCGCGGGATGATATGCTAACCGAGGAGCTGCAAACTCTGGTTAAGGAAGTGCATGATCTAGAGCGCTTGATCGGCAAGCTCGGAACGGCGCGCATGCGTCCACTTGATCTCCTCCTGCTGCAGAAGACGCTGACACAGGTTCCGCTCATCGCCGAGAAGCTGACTACCGGCGGCAGTGGTTCGCACGCCCTCCACGCAATCAAGGAAGCCCTTGGAAGTGACAAGATCACGCCGTTGTGCAAAGGTTTCGGGCAAATGCTCGTTGAACAGCCGCCGATCGATGCCCGTGATGGTGGCCTCATTCGCGATGGCTACGATGAGGGTCTCGGCAAGCTGCGCAATGAGGAACGCGCCGTGCGCGCGCAGATCGCCGGCCTGGAGAGCACCGAGCGCGAGCGCACGGGTATCTCGTCCTTGAAGATCGGCTACAACCGCGTCTTTGGCTACTACATCGAGGTGACAAGGACGCACTTGGAAAAAGTGCCGCCAGAATATGCGCGGCGTCAGACACTCGCCAACGCCGAGCGATTCGTCACCGACCAGCTTAAGGGATACGAAGAGCGAATCTCACTTGTACACGAACGGGCGCTATCGCTCGAGATCGAACTGTTTGAGCGGGCGCTAAAGCGCCTCGCTGCCGAGATACCGCTCTTGCAGTCGATCGCTGACGCGCTCTCGCAGCTTGACTTCTTCCTTGCGTTAGCAAGCGTCGCCCGCCACAACGGCTTCACGCGCCCGCGCTTCACCGACAGACACGAGATCACTATCCGCGACGGCCGCCACCCGGTTGTAGAACAGGTAGAGGAGTTCGTTCCCAACGATCTCATACTCGAACAGGAGACGGACCTCGTCATCCTCACCGGCCCAAACATGGCCGGAAAGTGCCTTGTTGAGGATACATTGGTGTTCACCAATCAAGGCGTGAGGCCTCTATCGGCATTTCGGCCTCCCTCCAGCCTTGCGGATACGTTCACCGAGTTGGAGGAGATCGCGGTCCGTGGACAGGCAGGAATAACTTGCGCATCGCACTTCTACGATGGCGGTTTCTCCCCTGTTTTGCGGATACGTACTCGACTTGGTTTCGAATTGACAGGCACACCTGCCCACCGTCTGTGGGTTCGCAATGTCGATGGTACCGAGGATTGGAAGGCCCTTTCCGAGATCTCTCCGGGGGACTTTGTCGCGTTAGAGCAGAAGACTGACCTGTGGGGGAACAGATTGCGCGTGCCGAACTCAGTGCCTGATATTTCGCCGCGAGCAAAGCGATATCGATTACCCAATCGACTTACGCGCGATCTTGCGTACCTGTTTGGTTTGTTGATCGGTGATGGTAATCTGACGGGAAGAAACGCCGTGCGCTTCAGCACGGGCGACACTTTTCTTGGTGAGGAATTCAAGCGCATTGTCTTCGAACAGTTCGGCTATCGAGCAGGCTTCACAACCAAAGAAGGCACCCATGCACGTGGCTGGTACGTTACCAGCCAGCAAATCCGGGCACATCTGGCGCAACTTGGCTTAGAGTACGTCGGCGCACAGAACAAGAGTGTGCCGTGGAGTGTTCTACAAGCCCCAAGAGATATCGTCGTTGCGTTTCTTCAGGGTTTGTTTGATACGGATGGGTCGGCAGATAAGCGGTACGGTAATCTTGAATTCTCTACAGCTTCCGCCACTTTATCCCATCAAGTTCAGATGCTCTTGCTCAACCTGGGGATTGTCAGCACGCGCCGGGTCAAGCAGACATCTCGGCTGCCCGCCTTTCGAATGAGTATTGGTGGCGAAGCGGCTCTTGCTTTCTATGACAGGATCGGCTTTCGACTGGAGCGCAAGCAAGCTCGGAGAAGATTCGCATCAGAGACTCGAAGGCCGAACATCGGCTGTATCCCTCATCTGGCTCCGGCACTCAAGCAGATCCAGAAACGCATCGTTTCGGTCCCCAATAAGCCGGTGGCGCTGAAACACGTTAAAAAGATCAACTCGATTTTCTATACTTATGTGCCCAACGGCCGCAACCCCTCTTACAGCAAGCTTGCGGAGCTAGCAAGTTACTGCCACCAGAATGGGGTGTCTTGCGAAGAGATTGATACGCTGCTGCAAAACCGATACTTCTACGACTCAGTGGAGGTCGTCGAGCCGGCAGGTATCAAACGGGTCTACGACTTGAGTGTGCCGAATGGCAACGCTTACGTTGCGGCTGGGTTTATCAGTCATAACTCGGTCTATCTGCGGCAGAACGCACTGATCGCGCTGATGGCGCAGATTGGATCGTTCGTCCCCGCGGCTGAGGCGGCGCTTCCGATCGTCGACCGCATCTTTGCCCGAGTGGGGGCAAGCGATATGCTCATCTCTGGGATAAGCACGTTCATGATGGAGATGCTGGAGGTGGCGACAATCCTCAAACGCGCCACCAAGCACAGCCTGATCATCCTCGATGAGATGGGGCGAGGGACAAACACGTTCGACGGGGTGTCGATCGCCTGGGCGGTAGCGCGGGAATTGGCCACACACGTGGGGGCAAAGACTCTGTTTGCTACTCACTATCAGGAGCTGACACGCCTTGCAGATGAGGTTCCCGCAATCGTCAATCGTCATGTGGCGGTGAAGGACTTGGGGAAGGACGTAGTCTTCCTGCACCGCGTGGAGCCTGGCGTAGCCACAGGGAGCTACGGCGTGCATGTTGCCCGTCTCGCTGGCCTCCCCAATCGTGTCACGGAGACAGCCGATCGCATCCTAACCGAGCTGTTGGAGGAGGCTCCCCTCTCACGCTTAGGAAGATCCGACCCGCGCGCGGAGGTGATTCCTCTCTTTGGCACCGAGGATCATCCCGTGTTGAAGGCGCTGCGCAAGGTTGACGTGAACAACCTCACCCCGCTGGAAGCGCTGGAGCTGATCGCGCAACTGAAAGACCGCCTGTAGGGCGGACACTCCTGAGATTGTCCCTCATTCAGCGCCAGACTTGGCTCTCATCCCATCACGAGGTGTCACTTGCATGTTGTCTAACCCATGCCACCATGCTAGAATACTCGGGACAACTGTTTACCAAGGAGGTTCGTTGATGGAAAAGAAGTATGCGATTCTCGGTGTATTGGTGCTGCTACTAGCGACAACTGCTGCCGTTGCTGGCGGCGTGGATACTGCGTTCTACCCGGCAGGTGATTACACGGTCGCAGTCCTCACCAATACGACCGGCGCAGCCGTGACCGGGCTGCACGTGGAGTTCGATCAGGAAGTAACAATCACGAACAAGATCGAGATCGGCGGATACCTGCCCGCTACCGGTGAGTTGACCGGGACGACTTTTGACTTTGCAGGTGGGAGCCTTGTGGCCGCCGGAGGTGTGGAGATCGATTGGCAGCCCGCCGATGCGAAGCCGGTCTTGATCTCATGGCTGGACAATGGAAAGCCCGTGGGGACACCGTACTTCACGTCCCTGGATGTGTTCGGGATGCTGCTTGGACAGGGAATCGTCGCCATGCGCGAGGCAAATCCCGCCCAGCTGGGTGCGCTGTTCACGCAGTTCTTTGCCGACAATAAGGACTACTTCGACCAGGTATCCCAGTCGCTGGGCATGCCACTCGAACAGTCGTTGATGCCGATCATCATGGCTGCACCGGCAGAAGGAATAGCCAACTTCTTCAGCACATTAGTTGGAATGCTCGGCGCAACTTCGTTGGATGACGTACTGCACGGTGATGTCAACTTCTCCGCACTGCTGGCGTTGCTTGGCTCGTAAGAGAATCGGGGGGGGCGCAAGGCTCCCCCACCTAACTCTTGCCAGGAAACTCACCCTGCTGATGGCCGGCATGTCGCTTGCTCCATCCGTTGCCGCACTGGCACAAGGGGCAGCCGGAAGCGGGCAGGGATTGTCTGCACAGGAGATCGTCGACCAGATACTCACTTTCATCTACAGCCTGGGACACCTGATTGGCCAGGGCGTGGTTAAGGTAGTGGTGGCGGTCCTCCCATCGATGCAATTTCCTACTGACCTCGTCGATCCGATCGGGCTGCTAGCTATTCTCACTATCTTCCTCGCTGTGGCCGCGGTCGCCAAGAAACTGGTGTGGATAGTTGTCATCGCCGGATGGGCACTGATCCTTGTTCGCCTGATCCTGGTAATAGTGCAGAATTACGTGTGA
>CAZRQM010000021.1:5302-9625 GCA_964602385.1 uncultured Thermotogae bacterium
ATGGGCACTGATCCTTGTTCGCCTGATCCTGGTAATAGTGCAGAATTACGTGTGAACAGGTTCCGCCGGAGCAGCCATCAGCTTTCAGCTATCAGCTTGAAGCATTAGGTGAAGCAATCCTCGTCTGTGACATGAAAATGACGTCGGAGACAAGCTCCGACGTTGCGCAAGACTACTAATACAACAGCACCTGTGGCGTCTCCGCTTAGTCAAGCCGCCAGAACATCCAAGAACCTGTCCTCCTCTCCTTCCTGCTCTTGCTTCCCTTGGCGTCCTTTGCGCCCTGTCTGTCATAATAAGACAGCAGACAGGCTTTCGCGCGAGACAAAGGCTTTGCCGTTCTCAATCCGCACTTCGAGTTCCGACTTCCGCGTTGCTTTTCTCACTCCAGCGCCCGGTAAAGCGCAGCGTAGTCGCAGGATGGGTTCCAGAACAGGTATCCATCCGCACCTAGCTCCTTTGCCGCCTTCACCTGGTTACGAATGTAGTCCTCCATCGACATTCCCGCGGGAATGTAGCGGTCAAATGCCTGCAAGAACGGCCTGAAGGGCGTTGTCACGCGCTCTTCTCCCGCCGTTAGCGCTTCCTTTACCACGCCATACGGATCGTCCTTGTAGCGCTGCTCGCTGTAGTGCGATGGGTAGAGCATCGGGGAGATGAAGTCGACAAGAGGGGCGATCCCTTCAAGCGACTGGCCGATTGGGTCGATGCCCTTCTTGTTCCAGTTCCACAGCACGCGTCCGAATACGTCGACCGACAGCTCAACACGTCCATTGAGGAGGCGTCGAGCCGATGCAAGAAATGCGTTTACTGCCGCGTAACGCTCATCGTAGATCGGGCTGAGGGCCCCACCGTCGGCATAGCGGGCATAGTCAAACTGGATCTCATCAACACCGAGCGATGCCACTTCCTGTGCAATCTCTAAGTTGTAGTCTATCTCCACTTTGCTATCCGGCGCGACCCACGGATCGCTTTGTCCCAGATATGTCGCTAGCTTGGGATCGTAGAAAAGTACTTGGCGCGCGATGACATAGATGCCATTTGCTTGCAGCATCCTGATCAGGGCAGGCATATCCACTCGCCCAGTGGAGGCGTTCGTCTCTAGTGCTAGCGGAATGCTGCTCGCATAGGTGATTTCGCCGTACATGTTCTTGACGTTGATCACGACAGCGTTCAGCTTCCCCTCCCGCGCGGCGTTCAGAACACCATCCAGTACTCCCTCCTTAGTGACGGCGTAGGAGGTGAGATAGACCCCTACCCGGTTGTGGGGAGAGGCCCCTGAATACGCTACCGGAGACCCCTGATCGATGCGAACGCCAACGAAGACGATAACGACTAGAACAACAAACAGGAAGCGAGATGCAGCACGCTGTTTCATGCCCAACAGTGTACGAGCGCATGAGGTTGATCATTGTCATGATGGTGCACGGCGCAGGGGACGTTGGGCACGTTTCCCGATCGGACGAAGCAGCGGATACAAACGGCCTTGCGTCCTCCCCACCTTGTCGTTACCAAGTCTGCCCAAGATGGGGAGCACGCGGCCAATCGCTTCGCGATCCGGCGCCATAGCCTTTACACGCGCAGTTCCTTTCATCCCTCTTCACTTCTTCCACACATCACCTTCACCGCCTCTCCAGAGGCGATTGTTAGACTAGTAGGGATTAGTGAGTGGTGGCTTGGCCGATTGTTGGAACCGCCGCTATAATCGTTGGCGCTTTTGAACTTTACGCAAACAAGGAGTAGAACGCATGAAACGTATATCGATGCTTGTTTTTCTAGCTGTCATGACGCTGGCGGTGGTCGGCTTGGCCGGAGGAACGCGTGATCCTATCCTGATCCTGGGAAACAGCGACTTCACCGTTGACAACGGGGTTGTCGGTGGCTCAGGGACCTCTGATGATCCTTACATCATCACCGGTTGGGAGATCAATGTTCCGCAAACCGCCAAGTACGGCATAAAGATCGAGAATACAAGCGCAAATTTCGTCTTGCGCGGTGTGATCATTCGCGGAGCCGCTGCGGCAGACGGAGCGGCGATTCATCTCGGTTTTGTCAGCGGGGGAAGGCTGGAGAACTGCCTGATATCCGACTCACGCAATGGGATCGAGATCGCATCTTCAACCGGTGTCACCCTGGCGGGAAACGTTCTCTACATCCAGGGGATTGGTCTACGAGTGATCGGTGAGACAGCGAAGGAGTACAACCTGGCCATTGACGAGACGAACGAGCTGAACAACAACCCCATTCGCTATGTCTACGGTAAGGACGGTGAGACGGTCACCGGGATCACATCGAACAATCTCTACTTCGCCGCCTGCAAGAACATGACGATCACGGACAACACGATCACAAATGGCGATGGCATACAACTGGCGTTCGTCGAAAACTCAGTGATCAGCGGAAACGAGGTCTACCGGACGAGCCCTGTCCTCACCGAAAATGGGATCAGTCTCTATCGATCCGATGGAAACACGGTCACGAAAAATGTCCTGCAGAACAACCGTTTCGCCGGGATGTACGTCTGGCTCTCCTCACACAATAAGCTCACAGACAATCAGTTCTTGGCCAATGACAGCGGGCTGATTCTTGCCGCTTCCGATGACAATCAGGTGTACAACAACATGGCGTTCGCCAATCCCGTGGGGATCGAAGTGCGCGCCGGGTCGACGCGAAACGACATTGCCCGCAATATCATCACTCACGCCAACACGAAGTACGGGATCGTCCTCGATCAGGCCGCGGAGAACATCGTGGAGGCGAATGCGATCACGGATGCCGAGACGGGGATTCGCCTCGCTGAAAATGGAAACAACAACACGGTTTCGTCGAACACGATCGTCAAGGCGGCCTACGCGCTGTCGATCAGCGGCTCGAACAACGAGATCAAGGGAAACCTCATCGCGCAGAACACCCGCGGGATCCTCTTCCCCGAGACGTACGGCAAGACGATCGTGCGTGGGAACTCGATTCACGACAACGTATTCTCCGACAACAGTAATCACATCTACCTAAACAACGATTCGCAGTCAAACCAGATGTACCTGAACACATTCCTCGGTGGCGGGACAACACTTGTGGAAGACTACGGAAAGAACACATGGACGGTGAACGGTCAGGGGAACTACTGGGGAGACTACCAGGGAACAGATGCCAACGGAGACGGAATCGGCGATGCCCAGGTATTCATCTATCCGGCAGCCGTTGCGGACAAAGCACCGATAATCTCCATGGCACAAGCAAACGATAATCTTGGCGTTCTGAGCACGCTCCCAGTAGACGATCTCGTCATATCTCTCGCCGACGGATCGAAGATCACGCTTCCGGTGCTGCGCGCCAACGAGGCAAACGCGCGCTTCGTTGGATTCCGCGGCTTTCCGCCAGCACTCATCGACGGTGCTCCAGGGATTCTATTCTCCTTTACCGATGAGGCCACGCGCAGGTTCACGATGGAGACCGTTCCCTTCGGGCTGGACATCGCCTTCTTCGACGCGACAGGCACGTTCGTGGGCAGCATGGAAATGGACGCACAGTCCAGTGATCTGTACACCGCACAGTCTGCCTTCCAATACGCGCTTGAGCTACAAACGGGTAAGGTAGCCGATCTGGGGATCGGAGACGGAGCTAAGCTCGTCGCCCCAGCGGGAGGAAAGAACTAGACGTGGGTCGCCGGATTCGGGCGATTATCTTCGACCTCGATGGGACGCTCGTGCGTTATCACGGTGTAGAGTTCGAATCTAGCTGGGGAGCAGTTGCGGCGGCAGCGGGAAAGCAAGAGGAATCAGGGCGTATCCTGCGCAAGTTCTTGCCGCGTCGTGATGCTTACCAAGAGTGGGTAGAGCGCGATGCAGCCCTCCTAACCGGCATCTCAGTGGAAGTGATCACTGTGAAGATCTTCCCCCCGCCATACGCAACGGGGGCAAGGGAAGCGATAGCTGCTCTTCGCGGTCGCTATACGATGGGCATCCTCTCCTCTGGGGTCGATCTTGTTGCTGATCAAGCATGCAAGGAGCTCGGCCTCGACTTCTGTGTCGCCAATCGCCTGTTGATCGAGGATGGACGCTTCACCGGAGAGAGCGAGACGGTTGTTGACCTGTGGAAGAAGGCAGATGTGATGAAGGAGATCGCGGCAAAGCACAATCTTGATCTCTCAGAGATCTGTTTTGTCGGTGACCACATGAATGACGTCCCAGTGATGCGCATCGTTGGGTTATCGATTGCGATGGATCCCAAAGATAAAGAACTGGAGCGGATTGCGGACTACGTGGTTCCTGACTTCACTACGATTCCGCAGATTGTCGAGGAAAGCAGGTAGCTTCGATGTGG
>CAZRQM010000021.1:9725-11743 GCA_964602385.1 uncultured Thermotogae bacterium
CTGACTTCACTACGATTCCGCAGATTGTCGAGGAAAGCAGGTAGCTTCGATGTGGACAGGGGCTTCCGTGTTTCGGAAGCCCCTGTCCGTTCATTTCCAAGCGCTCGACCTATACATTAGCCTACGGGGTGCAAAAGCTGTAGGAGAAGCCAACTCCCGCTGATGGACCGCTCGGTGCAAACTGGCCCCACCCGTAGAAAGATAGATCCCCGTACACGACATCGATCTTGAGATACTCCGAGCTAAACCCAAACGGGGAAAGAGCAAGTGTGGTCTTGCTAGTAAAGGTGATGCTCTCAAGGGAGTAGGTAAGGGTGAATACCTGCGTACCCGCCACTGTTGGGATAAGGTCGAAACTGGTGTAGCTTTCCGCAGTAAGGTCTCCAAGAGAGACCGATAGGTCAAGCCACACGGTTGTTGCAAGAGCCGGAAGCACGTCGATGTAAGCTCCCAATTCTCCGCTCGCACTGAAATCGCCCGTGTCGCCGAACGCTGCGCTAAGGAAGTCGATGGTGACGGCGAACTTCTGCGTCAGGAAGGACGGGGGCACGATACCGAAAATGCTCGTGCTCGACGCTGAGAGCGGCCCCACATCCGCGGTCATATACAGGGTGCTCGTGGCTGAGAATGCAGGGAGGATCACTGCATCCGCCTTCAGGTATCCGCCAAACGTCGGCGCACTTGCCCCATCTCCGATCACTGTAGCGGGAAAATCGAGCTTCGTGTAGATGTCCCAGGATTGGAAGGCAAATGGCACTACCCCGAGATCGAGTTCGCTCCCAAACGTAAGCGGATCCCAGGCGTATTCGAGCGTGAAGCTTTGCGTTGCACTGAGCGTCGGGAGCACGACAAAGCTCGTGCTGCTCATGGCAGTAAGATTAGAGAAACCGAGCGTTAGATCAAGACCAAATGAGCTAGAAACGCTCGGCAGGAGATTTGCGCTTCCGCTGAATGTCCCACAAAAGCTGAGCGCATCATCCTGAGCAACTGCCCCCACACTCAGGATGAACACGACCAGCATGACAACAACTGGACCAGTGATTCTATTCATTCCCAGACCTCCTCGTCTGCGGTTGTGATACGAACATGTTACGCGTGTCCGCAGAAGTAGCGTGTGTCACGAGACAATTAGAGGGGACAAACAGCTCACTGTTGACAGTGAGCTGTGTCCCCCCAGAAGAGACCACAGGTGAGCTACAGCGTGACGCTCTCCTTCCATGCCGGTTTGTGAGTCTCGATTGCGACCTTGTTGCGGATCGCCTGCTCGAAGACAGGGAGGGTTTCCTTTTCACCGTGCACCAAGAAGACCTGCTTGGCGCCAGTCTTTGAGAGCCAGTCGATTAACGCCAGTTGATCAGCATGAGCGGAGAAGCCGTTCACCGTCCACACCTGCGCGCTAACCGCGGTCTCTTCACCGAAGATCTTCACTTGCTTGGCCCCATCGACGATCGTTCGGCCCAACGTACCGCGCGCCTGATAGCCGACGAAGATCACGCCTGACTCCTCACGCCACAGGTTGTGCCGCAGATGGTGGATGATGCGCCCGCCGGTGCACATTCCGCTTCCGGCAATGATGATGTTCCCTTCGGGTATGGCGTTGATGCGCTTCGATTCATCGGTGCTTTGCGTGAAGTGAAGGGGTGGAAACTGGAACGGATTCGGAGACGCGGAGAAAACATCCTTTCCTTCAGTGTCGAAGTAGCTGGGATAGCGAGCGAAGATGCGCGTGGTGGAGATAGCGAGCGGGCTGTCGAGAAAGATCTTGCAATGTGGCAGTTCGTGTGCCTTCCACATCAGGAACAGCTCGTAGAGGACCTCCTGCGTTCGTTCGAGGGCGAAGGAAGGAATGAGGAGGTTCCCGCCTCGAGCGATTACCGTCTTCACTGCATCCTTCAGTTCGGCCACGGTCTCATCCAACGGGCGATGGAGGCGGTTCCCGTATGTCGACTCGATGAGGACGATATCAGCCTGCGGCGGCACGCTCGGATCGCGCACGATCGGGCGGCGCTTGTTCCCCA
>CAZRQM010000021.1:11843-13217 GCA_964602385.1 uncultured Thermotogae bacterium
ACCTTGGCGATCGCCGCCGTCGGCGGTGTGGTGATCACCTCACCGTGGAACCCTTCCCGCACCAAACGCGGGATCATGCCCACGTGATCGAGGTGGGCGTGGGAGAGGAGGACATAGTCGATCTCCTCTGGCTTGAACGCGAAATCAGCGCGGTTGCGATCTTCAATCTCGCGCAAGCCTTGAAACAGCCCGCAATCGAGAAGGATCTTCAACCCTTCTGTTTCCACGAGATGACTCGAACCGGTGACGGTCTCCGCTGCTCCGCAAAAAGTAATTTTCATTATCTACGCTCCTTATATGGATCAAGCAGCCCCATCCTACAACCGCGTGACGGGCGGCGCAACCATATGATTAAGTTGTCAAGTTCTCGCCAAGGTGGTACCATCAGAATATGTCGGGACGTGGCGCAGCCTGGTAGCGTGCTTGCATGGGGCGCAAGAGGTCCCCGGTTCAAATCCGGGCGTCCCGACCAGTCTTACTCTCACGCACTCCAACTTCGCGCCCCCAAAGGGGCACACTCCACCGGTTTTTTCTCCGATTCCTACCGCCGACGTACAGCTCTTAGGTACGCATCATTCCCGCGCCGGCAGGGCGACGCGTGCTCTTCACATCTCTGCCACATCTCCGCTCTCGTTTCTCCATAGATCGGCTATAGACTCTGCTTTATTGGGCTGAAATGCGTGTGAGAAGATGTTTTCGTGTGGCGATAACTGAAGCAAATCAGGAGGCGACTGTAGCTGGGGGTGTGTTTACTTGAAAAACGATGGAGTGAACGCTGGGCGGCGGTATACGCATGTGGTTATCGGACCACTGCTGTTGTTGGCATTGGTACTGGCGTTGATTGTCTCTGGATTCGGGCGGGAAGGATGAGCAGGCAGCAACAGTGCCGGCCGCCGGCACATCTGTGGTGAGCGGAAAGTCAGCCGCGGCTGGGCGGTTGGCGGCGGCGAATCTTGATTCAGCGAATCTCGCTCTAAGTGCAGACGGGCTAACGAACGTTGAGACCACGCAGACTGGGAGTGCGACGGCCGCTGCGAAGGCTCAGGGCCAGTCAGTCCGGAAGTACGCAAACACGACTGGCTGGGCAAGCTAATGGCGAACTGAGTAGTAAGCTCCAGTTTGGACTGGGAGTGCCGATCGATTCGCTCAGCGGCCTGCGGAAGATGATGCCCGATTTCACGATGGACATATACCTGTAGTTACCCCGGCGGGAGACCGATAGACACCTGTGCTGTATACTCAAGGGAATGATTACTACGCGAATCTTGATCGTTGATGATGAGGAATGGGTGTGCACGCTCGTTGGCCGCTATTTGGAGCAGGCCGGGTACGACGTAGCGATGGCATCCGATGGGGAGAAGGCCCTCAGCAAGT
>CAZRQM010000022.1:0-9884 GCA_964602385.1 uncultured Thermotogae bacterium
AGGAGAGAGACGTCCTCCACGGCGGCTCGGAATCGCGCACCGACGGCTGCGCCAGTGGATACTGAAAGGAAGGGCCTACCATGAAGGACACGAAAAACATGAAGGGTATGGCCCCGATCTTTTGCAGGGTGCTCTTCGTGGTGATTCCTCAACCTTTAGAGGGTGACGAAATAGGAGTATAATCTTCTCGTAGTGAACTAGAGGGGTGAGAGCAATGGGAGAGAAGGGTACGTTTCGGGTAAAGAGTGGACTTGCGGAGATGCTGAAGGGCGGCGTGATCATGGATGTTACGACCGCTGAACAGGCGAAGATCGCGGAGGCTGCCGGAGCAGTGGCGGTTATGGCCCTGGAGCGGGTCCCCGCCGACATCCGTGCCCAAGGCGGAGTGGCGCGCATGGCCGATCCGGGCAGGGTGAAGGAAATCCAGAAAGCCGTCTCCATTCCGGTGATGGCCAAGGTACGCATCGGGCACTTCGCCGAGGCACAGATTCTCGAATCACTAGAGGTCGATTACATCGATGAGTCGGAGGTCCTCACCCCCGCCGACCCCAAGTATCACATTGACAAGTGGGCATTCACCGTTCCGTTCGTATGCGGTGCGCGCAACCTGGGTGAGGCGGCACGACGGATCGCCGAAGGGGCGGCGATGATCCGCACCAAGGGCGAGCCGGGAACGGGAAACGTCATCGAAGCGGTGAGGCACATGCGGTTGATGAACGAGCAGATCCGCACCGTGATCGCCGCACCGGAGGAAGAAGTGATGAGCCTTGCAAAGGAGATGGGCGCTCCCTACCAGATCCTGCGCATGATCCGCGAGCTTAAGAGACTTCCCGTCGTCAACTTTGCCGCCGGGGGGATCGCCACACCGGCCGATGCCGCACTGATGATGCAGCTTGGCTGCGATGGGATCTTTGTCGGAAGCGGCGTCTTCAAGTCGGGCGATCCAGAGAAGAGGGCTCGCGCGATTGTCGAGGCGACCACTCACTACGATGAACCGGCGGTTGTCGCGCGCGTATCGGAGGGGCTCGGCGAGGCGATGGTGGGAATATCGATCGACGAGATTCCACCGCACGAGATGATGCAGGTTCGCTAGATGAGAATCGGTGTACTCGGATTGCAAGGTGCGGTGCGCGAGCACCTGCGGAGCCTCTCCAGGCTTGGTGTCGATGCGCTTGTTGTGAAGCACGTCGAACAGCTTTCCGAGATATCAGCGCTGATCCTGCCCGGAGGGGAATCGACTGCAATCTCCCTTATCGGAGGCGCGGCGTTTCTTGAGCGGCTGCGTGCCCTGGCGGATGGTGGGTTTCCTCTCTTCGGCACCTGTGCCGGGATGATCCTCCTGGCGCGACAGATCGAAGGGCGGGACGAGCCGTACGTGGGCGCGATCGACATCGCGGTGGCGCGCAACGCCTCGGGGCGGCAGGTGCACAGCTTTGAGGCGCTCCTTAATGTTGAAGGGATCGGAGATGACATACCAGCCGTATTCATCCGTGCCCCATACATCACCAGACTGGGGAAGAGCGTAACCGCTCTTGCAGAGCATGATGGGCACGTCGTGATGGCGCGCCAAGGAAACGTACTGGTGGCGAGCTTCCATCCGGAGCTGACCGACGACTTGCGAATCCATGAGTATTTCCTCAACATAGTGGAAAAGAGAAATCGGGAGGATCTGAAATGAAGAAGGTGGCAATCAATGGGTTTGGCCGCATCGGGAGGGCGTTCTTCCGCATCGCCTACGGAAAGGGCGACCTCGATATAGTGGCGATCAACGATCCGTTCATCTCAGCAGAACAAGCACGATACCTGCTCACGTACGATACGGTCTATCATCGCTACGATCACAAGGTTGAGTTCTACGAAGAAAAGAACGCTAAGGGGGAAGTCGAGAAGCAAGGAATCAGTATCTCTGGGCATGAGATTCCTCTGCTGCGGGAGAAGGACCCGAGCAACCTCCCTTGGGGTAAACTTGGAATCGACGTCGTGATCGAATCGACAGGTCAGTTCCTCACGCGGGAGAAGGCGTCGCTCCACCTCGCCGGAGGGGCAAAGAAGGTCCTCCTCTCGGCCCCGGCCAAGGACGATGACATCCCGCAGATCGTGTACGGTGTGAACACCAAGGCCTACGACAAGGCAAAAGACCTCATCATCTCCGCCGCCTCCTGCACGACGAACTCGCTTGCGCCGGTGGCCTACGTCCTGGAGAAGGAGTTCGGGATCGTGCACGCTCTCATGTCCACGGTGCACGGGTACACGGCCGATCAGAAGATCGTCGATGCCCCACACGGCAAGTTCACCCGTGGGCGCACGGCAGCGGCAAATATCGTCCCCACGACCACCGGTGCGGCAACGGCGACGACAAAGGTTATCCCGAGCCTCGCTGGAAAGATGGATGGCATGGCGTTCCGCGTCCCCGTTCCCACGGGATCGGTGACCGACTTCACGGCGGCTCTGAAGGTTGACGTCACCCCTGAGGTGGTCAATGAGGC
Organism: uncultured Thermotogae bacterium; assembly: GCA_964602385.1. Classification (GTDB taxonomy): domain Bacteria; phylum Bipolaricaulota; class Bipolaricaulia; order UBA7950; family UBA9294; genus M55B144. The sequence goes on from CAZRQM010000022.1 coordinate 2,487, forward strand.
GATGCGTAAGTATGCCAAGGGGGAACTGGAAGGGATCCTCGATGTTGCTGAGGACCCAATCGTGTCAAGCGACATCGTTGGGGAGACGCACGCCAGCGTCTTCGACCCAAGTTGGACAAAGGTGATCGACAAGCGTTTGGTGAAGGTCGTGACCTTCTATGACAACGAGTGGGGGTACACAAACCAGCTTGTGCGCGTGGCCACAGTCTTCTAAGAGCACGCTATCAATGGCGGGAGAGGGTCCACTGGCGGTCCTCTTCCCGCCGCATTGCCTCCTGTGCGGGAAGCCCACCTCTCGCCTCAACATCCTGTGCGACGACTGCATCGCGGATCTGCCGAAACTTGAAGGGCCGCGCTGCATGAAGTGTCAGGAACTGCTCTCCGATCCCTCGCTCGATCTCTGCCGCGCCTGCGGTACGCGAGAGCGCTGGTTTGACCGTGCTCTGTCAGTCGGCCCGTACGAGGGCGCTTGGGGAAAGCTCGTGCGATCGTTGAAGTTCGACAAAGAGCCCGCGGTGGCGAGATTTCTCTCCGCGCGGATGGCAGACTTCCTCTACGCGGAGGATCCGTTTGGCGATATCGACATCGTCACCTACGTTCCGATGACCGGCCGCGCGGTGCACGCACGCGGATTCAATCAGGCGAGACTCCTTGCGCATGGTTTGGCGAGGAGGATCAATCGCCCCATGGCGCGGCTTCTGGTAAAGGAGCGCAAGACGCAGCCGCAGGCCCGCCTCTCGGCGCGGGAAAGGCATGAAAACTTGCGGGGCGCGTTCCACCCGATAAGATCTGTTTCGGGGAAGGTTCTTCTTGTTGATGACATATTCACGACCGGATCAACGGTTGAAGAGTGTGCTCATACGTTGAAGAGTGGTGGTTGCGAGGAGGTCTTTGTTCTCACTGTAGCGCGCGCTTGAAGGAGGGGAAAAGATGCGGGTGGAAACGGTCTGCCTGGGCGAGCTAGCCACCAACTGTTACCTCATTGATGCCGAGGAGACGAGCATTCTCATCGATCCCGCGCAGTCTTGTGATGCCCTCACTTCGTTCCTCGCCGGCCGTGACGTCGACCTTGTGGTCAACACCCACAGCCACTTCGACCACATCGGGGGCGATTGGGACCTCCAGAAAAACGGTGCACAGCTTCTCATTCACAAGGCCGACTTACCACTGGTCGATCGCTTCTACCCCGATCACCCACCGTTTGATCGCTACCTCGAGGATGGTGACATACTCCCAGGAAACCTGCGCGTCATGCACACCCCCGGACACTCGCCGGGAAGCATCATTCTCGTCGGTGATGGCGTGCTGTTTGTCGGCGATCTGCTGTTCGCCGGTTCGATCGGGAGGACCGACTTTCCCGGTGGATCGATGAGTGAGATGAACGAGTCCCTTTCTCGACTGGCCGCTCTCCCGGGAGAGTATCGGGTCTATCCCGGGCACGGGCCGGCGACGTCGCTCGGGAGAGAACGACGGGCAAATCCCTACCTCCTCCGCTTGAGGGTGAACCGATGAGTGCGGAACGGGCCGATGTGCAACAGATCAAGGATCGCATCGACATCGTCTCAGTGATCTCGCGCTACGTTACCCTCACCAAGGCCGGATCGAGCCACAAGGGACGCTGTCCGTTTCACAAGGATGATACGCCATCGTTCTGGGTCAGCCCGGAGAAGGGTCTGTGGCACTGCTTCGGTTGTGGTGCAGGGGGGGATGTGATCGGGTTCTTGATGAAGATCGAGAACATCCCCTTTGTCGAGGCCGCTGAGCGACTGGCCACAGAGGCGGGCCTATCGTTTGCGGCACACAAAGGGGACAATTCCCGCGACGATCTGTTCGAGATCAGTATCGCCGTCTCGCGCTGGTTTGCCGACAACCTGACAAACAGTCCCGCCGGTCGACGCGGGCGGGAGTACCTTGTAGGGCGGGGATACCCCGAGGAGACGTGGGACAGGTTTGGCCTGGGCTACGCTCTCCCGGGATGGGATCACCTCCGCAAGCGATTTGAAGGCAAGTACGACGTTAAGCCCCTTGTCGATCTGGGGCTCCTCGTGCGCAAGGACGATGGCACGACCTACGACCGCTTCCGTGACCGCGTGATCTTTCCCATCCTTGACCTCTCGGGGCGGCCGATCGCCTTCGGTGGCCGGACCTTTGAGGGTGAGCCGAAGTACCTTAACTCGCCGAAGACGGCGTTGTTCGACAAGGGCGACCACCTTTACGGTCTCTCCTGGGCACGCGAGACAATGCAAAAGGAGGGAAGCGCCGTCCTCGTTGAGGGCTACACCGATGTCATCTCGTTACACCTGGCGGGGATCACCAACGCCGTGGGGAGTATGGGCACGTCGCTCACCCAGGGGCAGGCGCACCTGCTCGGCCGCTTCGTCAAGGAGGTAGTGATATCCTACGACCGCGACACGGCAGGGGGGATGGCATCACTACGTGGGATGCAGATCCTGCGCAATCATGGCCTGTCCGTGCGTGTTGTGCGCCTACCAGAGGGGGACGACCCGGACAGCCTGGTGCGGCGTGAGGGAGCGGAACGGATGCATCAGCTCATCGATGCGGCAGCAGCGTTTCACATCTTCTACATTGAGTCGCTGAAGGAAAGGCACAATACGGCGAGCATCGCGGGAAAGGAAGCGGCGTTAGAGGAGGCCAGGCCGTTCTTCCAGGGCATCCGTAGCCTTCCGCTGCGGCAGGAGATCGCAACCCGTATCGCCGAACTCCTGGCCCTTCCGTTCGACGGATTGATGCAAGAGCTCGCGCGCGGAAGGAGACAACAAAGACCTGAGGCGGGCATCGAACAGGAAGAGCACCACTGGGATCCACAACAGGTGATCCTCTCACTCCTCCTGCGTGGTGACGTGACCTGGGACCGGGTGGCCGCACTCGTTTCGGTGGAGGATTTTGCGGCCCGCTATCGGCCAATCGTCGAGGAGATCGCACAGACGAGGGGCCAAGTGGACCCATCTTCGATGACAACGTTCCTTGATGAGGATAGCGTGCGCGAGTTAAGCTATCTAACCCTGTCTGAGCCGCTGTGGAGCGACGTCGAGAAGGCGTTGCAGGATGCGCTGGAGCGGCTTGTGGAGCTTCCAGAGATCGAGAGTAAACTGAAGAATCTGCGCGGAAAGATGGAAGATGCCGAGAGATCAGGTGATCATCGCCACCTCGATGAACTGCAGCGTGCCTACAGCACGCTCGTAGCCCAGAGGCTGTCCAGGAGGAGAAGAGATGGCAAGAAGCAAACAGCAGGCCAAAGATAAGCAGGCCGAGAGCGATTCCACGACAAAGAGGCCAGTCAAGGGGATTGAACTATCCGATCAAGTGCTCGATGCGACCGAGAAACCAAAAGCCGCGATCCTGGATGAGCCGATTGATGAAGACGACGTAACCTCCGACGGGGATGAGATTCTCGAAGAAGATGACGTCCTTGAAGAAGATGATGTCCCCGAGGAGGGCGACATCACGGTGGAGGATGAGCCACTCGAGGACGCGGTTGCGGATGTTGAAAGTACCGTGAATCTCAATGTGGCTAAGAAGAACACCCGCTCGCATCATGTCATCGACGCAAGAAGGCCAGCCAACAGGGAAGATCCTGTGAAGACCTACCTGCGCGAGATTGGACAGTACCCTTTGCTGACCAAAGAGGAGGAGGTCGAACTGGCGATATCAATGGAGCGCGGCACCTGGGTGTGCGCCATTCGCGATGGTGCGGATGCAGCGGAAAAGCTCAACCGTATCGTCCTCCCTAAGAAAGGAGGGGTGAGCATCCTCCCCAAGGAGGTGGAAGAAGATCTGAAGGCGCTTGTCGACGCCGGCAAGGAGGCCGCCATCGCGCTGGGGCTCGCCAAGCAGAAAAGCAAGCCCGATCTTGACCGCCTTTTGCAGAAGAAGGGGCAGGAGCTTGAACAGATCGATGTGCAGGCACGCGCATCACGCGACAGACTGACGATCTCCAACCTGCGTCTCGTCGTCTCCATCGCCAAGCGCTACACGAACCGCGGGCTATCGTTCCTCGACCTCATCCAGGAGGGGAACATGGGTCTGATGAAGGCGGTGGAGAAGTTCGACTACAAACGGGGCTTCAAGTTCTCCACCTACGCCACATGGTGGATCAGGCAGGCGATAACGCGTGCCATCGCCGATCAGTCGCGCACCATCCGCGTCCCTGTGCACATGATCGAGACTGTGCGTGATCTCAAGCGCATCAAACGGGAATTCATCCAACAGCACGGCGCGGCCCCCACGCTGGAGGACCTCTCCCTGATGATGGGGATGAGTATCGACAGGATCAAGAAGGTGGAGAACGTATCCTCCTACACATCCTCCCTGGAGCGGCCGATCGGCGATGAGGACGAGGACACCTTGTGCGACTTCATTGAGGACACCGCTTCCCCTTCCCCCACCAAAGAGACGTTCCGCATGTTCTTGAAGGAGCAGCTAAGTCGCGCTCTTGATCAGCTCGATGAGAGGGAGCGCGAGATCCTCAAGCTGCGCTACGGCCTGGACGACGACCACCCGCGCACGCTCAAGGATGTTTCTCTCAAGTTCAATATCACCCGCGAGCGCGTTCGCCAGATAGAGATCAAGGCGATCGAGAAGCTGAAGCATCCCTCCCGCCGCACCGAGTTGAAGCGCTTCCGGGAACTACTGCTCGGGGAGGACTAGTTGTTGAAGGCGGGCCAGGTCCTTGTGATTCTCGGCCCGACCGCGGTCGGGAAGAGTGCTGTCGCCGTAGAGTTAGCGACCAAAACCGCTGGCGAGATCATCTCCGCCGACTCGCGCGCCTTCTTTTGTGGCCTCGATATTGTCACGGACAAGCCGTCGCCGTCAGATCGGCGCGGGATCACCCATCACCTCATCGACAGCGTTGACTTAACGGGGAAGTACGATGCGATGGCCTTTCGTAACGATGTTGAACGGCTGATCCCGAAGATTCAATCCCGTGGACACCTCCCGATCATCGTTGGTGGGGGAACGCTCTACTTGGGCGCAATCCTGCGCGGGATCTTCAGCGGCCCGTCTGCCGACCCTGCGCTTCGCGAGAAGCTACTGAGCGAACCACTCGATAAGTTGTACGCGCGCCTGCAGGAGGTCGATCCGGAGGCGGCAGAGCGAATTCACGCAAACGACAGGCTGCGCATCGTGCGCGCGATCGAAGTACATACGATCACCGGACAACCGATCAGCGATCTGCGGAAGGAGGCAAAGCCGCTGCCGCTCGACTTCGCGGTCTTTGGGTTGCGGATGGGGCGTGAGGCGCACCGCCGCGCGATCGCAGAGCGTGTCCGCAAGATGCTCGCAAAGGGGCTGATCGACGAAGTACGATCCCTTCGCGATCAGGGGCTTACCCCGCAGCACCAGGCGCACCGCACGATCGGCATCCCCGAGACAGCGGCCTTCCTCGACGGAGAGATCACGCAGAAAGAGCTGGAGGAGCAGTTGATCACCAACACCTGGGGGCTTGCCCGCCGGCAGACGGCGTGGTTCAAGCGCGACTCAGGTGTCACCTGGATTGACGCCACGGGAAGATCGCCGCGGGAAGTGGCAAAGGAGATTGGTCGATTGAGTGATTTAGTGATTGAGCGATTTGGTGATTCGCATGAAGAACGGTGAATGCTGACCACTGGTGCGTCTCAAGTCCTTCCCAATCACTTGATCTCCCCATTGCTCAATCGCTCAATAGGAAAAGGGGGAGTACGATGAACGTGGTGAGGGCAACCGCCCTCCGCTTGTCCTTGGCGTGAACTGTCGCTCGCTCCTTGTTAAGATCATCATCAAGATGATGAACGTGGTGAGCGCAGCGCAGATAAAGGCACTAGATCGAGCAGTGGTGGAGGCGGGGATCCCCGCCGGAGACCTGATGGAGAACGCGGGTCGTGGCGTGGCCGATGCCCTCATCAAAAGCGCACCAGGTAAGAACGTTGTCGTTGTCGCTGGCAAAGGGGGAAACGGTGGGGATGCTCTCGTCGCCGCGCGCCTCCTGTGCGAAGCCGGCTTCCATGTGAATGCGTTCACCTTATCCGAGATCGATGAACTGATGCCGACAACGCGCGAGAAGGCGAATCTTCTGGGTGAGCGATTCCCAGGAACTCTACGCGTGCTTAATGACGGTCTTGATGATCTTAATGAAGCCCTCGCACGTGCTGACTGCGCCATCGACGGCCTGCTTGGGATCGGGGTAGATCGCCCGCTCTCCGGAAGATACTTGGACGTAGTAAGAGCCGTGAATAGCGCTGATCTATTCCGTGTCGCTGTCGATCTCCCTTCGGGCCTGGCGTCTGACTCCGGCGGGATCATTGGCGAGGTGATCAATGCCGATCTCACGGTGTGCATGGCCGCGTACAAACCCGCGCACCTCCTGTATCCGGCGCGTGATTACTGTGGAGCAATCGAGGTCGTCCCGGTCGGCTATCCCGACAAGCTATGGGAGAGTGTTACACCGATAGCGCGAGTGGTGGAGAAGGAGTGGATTGCTGAGCACCTGCCTGCGCGCTGCCCCAACGGGCACAAGGGAACGTTCGGACGTGTCTTGATCGTTGCCGGATCGCTTGGGATGAGTGGTGCGGCGATCCTCTGCGCGGCGGGGGCGCTTCGCGCCGGAGCGGGATTGGTAACCGTAGCCTGTCCCTGCTCGATCCAGCCGATCATCTCCACTTCCCTTCCCGAAGCGATCACCATCGGCCTCCCCAATCGAGAGGGGCATTTGACAGAAGAGGCTCTTCCCTCCCTTCGTGACGCGCTTGCCCAAACGGACGTCGTGGCTGTTGGCCCAGGGCTGGGGCGCGCTGATGATACCGGAGCGTTCATTCGCGTGCTGCTTGCAGAAGTCAAATTGCCACTAGTGATCGACGCTGACGGACTCTTCGCCCTGAATCCCGAAACTCTGACTTGGGTCGCCGATCGCGCTGTCCTCACTCCCCATCCGGGAGAGATGAGTCGACTGATCAAGCGCCCCGCTAGAGAAATCGACGCCGAGCGGATCGAAGTCTCGAGGGCTTTTGCCGCAGAGCATAGCGTCGTTCTCCTCCTGAAGGGAAGGCCGACCGCGATCGGGACACCGAGTGGCGAAGTCTTTCTCAATCCGACTGGGAATACGGGTCTTGCTACTGGCGGAAGCGGGGATGTGTTGACCGGGATCATCGCTGGGCTTATCGCCGGGGGAGCGTCCCTTGCGAATGCCGCGATCATCGGAGCCTATCTGCACGGATATGCCGCAGAGTATCTTGCTCGCGACCGCGCCGAGCGGTCGATCATCCCCAGTGATCTCCTTGCTGCCCTACCGTACGCCATCGCCGAGGTGGAGAGATGTTAGGGAGCTATCAGCTATCAGCGCTCAGCCATCAGCTTTCAGCTGTCAGCTTTCAGCTGTCAGAGCAGATTGTTCGGTTCGGTGGT
>CAZRQM010000022.1:9984-12732 GCA_964602385.1 uncultured Thermotogae bacterium
TCAGCTTTCAGCTGTCAGCTTTCAGCTGTCAGAGCAGATTGTTCGGTTCGGTGGTGATTTCTGAATGCTGATCGCTGACAGCTCGAAGCTTGCCCTCATCGACACGCACGCGCACTTCGATTCCTCAGACTACAATGAGGATCGCGCGGTGGTGATCGCCCGCACCTTCGCCGATGGGATCGGCGTGATCACCGTTGGCGTGGACCTTGAATCGAGCGAAGCGGCGCTGAACCTTGCTAAACACCACCGGTTCATCTGGGCCGGGGTGGGAGTCCATCCGCACGAGGCAAAGACGTTCGATGCGCAGGTTGCACAGAGGCTAAGCGAGCTTGCCACTGATCCCAAGGTCGTCGCCATCGGTGAGATTGGACTCGATTACTACCGTGACCTCTCCCCACGTTCGACGCAGCGCGATGTTTTCATCGAGCAGATAGCACTAGCAAACGAGCTCAATCTTCCGGTGATCATCCACAACCGCGAATCGACGGTGGACATGCTCGCCATCCTGCACAAGCACCGTCCACAGCAGGGAGTGATCCACTCTTTCCTTGGTGATATTGATCTAGCGCGGGAGTTCATGGAGCTCGGTCTCAATCTCGGTGTTGGTGGACCGCTTACGTTCAAGAAGAACGACATCCTTCGCGATGCAGTGGGACAGATTCCGCTTGAGAGGATGCTCCTTGAAACAGATAGTCCCTATCTCACCCCCATTCCATACCGTGGGAAGCGGAACGAACCTGCCTACATTCGCTACGTGGCAGAGGAGATCGCCCGCCTGAAAGGAATGCCCTCAGAACAAGTAGCCATGATCACCACACAGAACGCACGACGGTTATTTGGCATCTGATTCGAGCACCGGAGACGGCGGGCGTAAAAAACCGACGCTCCGGAAAGTACCCTAATAACGGTCTTTCGTAGCGTCGCAGCTTGTCTACGACGTTGCTTCCCACACGCACGACTCACAAGGGAACTTCATTGGCTCTTTGTCGTTTCGAGTGGGTAAGTAAAGAGAAGCCGTGAAGTACCAAGACTATCGCAGAGGAGCAAAGGAGTGATGGGTGACAAGTGATGCGAAAAACAAGAGCATTCTCGCGCAGAGGCCTGTCTGCCGTCGTATTCTGACAGACAGGACGCGGAGGTAAGCGTCAAGATGAAAGAAGACAAGAGACGGAGCAGTTCTTGGCATCACTGCGTCTTGAGTGGGCGATAGCGAGCAGGCGAGAGAATGGCACTCATTCTCTTGGTTAGCATTTCGTTGCCCAGTCCAATCAGCCGGGAACCTCAAGTTACCCACTCAGAATGATAACGAACTGGGTCGCTAAACTGACCTACTCCCCATCCACTCCTTGACATGCTCTGCGAACTTATGCAGGTCTGCAAGGCGCAGCAAGTTGCTCAGTACCTGGTCCCAATCGATTTTCAGGTACTCGTGAACCAGAATGTTGCGGAAACCGGCAATGGGAGCGAGACGATGTGCAAGGTCGGAGGGAAGCACTTCCGCTTCCCCAACATCTGTATTGCCCCGTAGGCGTCACTCGGCTTCTCCAGCCCTTCCACAGTGATTATTCGGTTAGCGATGTCGATGCATGCCTGGGCTGCGACCTCGAGATTCCTCTCCACGATGTCCTTCAGATAGGGGTTGGTCTCAAACTCACCCCTCGGCTTTGTCTTTAGCGGTTCGAGTTTTCGCAAGCATTCTTTCAGTCGCTCTAAGCGCCTCTCGATACCGTTGAACTCCTCGTTCATATTCCTCACGTTTCTCCTCAAACAGCTCCCTGCGCCGCGCCCGCAGCACAGGTAACTGGTCGAAATACATGCTCATCGTGTCTGCCTCGAACTCCACCCGCGTTGCGAAGGTCTTCTCATAGATGGGATGCCTGGCAGCAATCACATTGTAGACAAGCTCGATCGGTGCCTGGGAGAGATCGACAAGGTCGACCTGTGCATGGAGAAGCTCCACCAGCCGATGCTGAATTAAGTAACGATCATCGGCGGGGACCACACGAGCAAAGAGCACTCCAATATCGTAGTCGCTTTTCGGGCGCTCAACTCCCTTTGCGCGTGAGCCAAAGAGATAGGCAAGCAGAACAGGGAATTCCTGCCCGGCTTCCGCGAAGAAACCGCACAGCTTCATCATGACATCGTCTTTCTCGTCCATAGCTTCTCCCGTAACACCGCGATTCTAGTGCTCGATCCCCTCGTAGAGCAAACGCTGCGGGCTAGCTGCCGTATCGTGGTATACTACAACGCCAGGTCTCCCAGGAGTGTTGCAACCCTTTCGAGGAGCTGTCGATCGTCATCCGTGAAGGCGCTAGCCTTGTCGCTGTCGATATCGATCTCGCCGATTACATCATCTTTTGCGTAGATTGGCACGACGATCTCGGACCTGGTCTGCGGGAAGCATGCAAGGTAACGCGGGTCGGCGTTGACATCACCGACGATCACCGTTTCTCCCGTGCGTGCAGCAAGGCCACAGATCCCCTGCCCAACGGGGATGCGCACGTGCACCGTCGCCTCCGGCCCATCCCACGCGGTGAGCACAAGCTCCTCTCCCTGGCGCATGTAGATTCCCACCCAGTCGAATTGCGCAACCAGCCGACGCAGTTCGCGCACGGTTATCTCGCATGCTGCGGCAAAGGATGACACGCTGGCGATCTTCTCTCTCAACGATTCAATGATGACATTCATGCTGGGGATTATAGCTTCGCTTGCAGGCTGTGTGCGAGCATGTGAAGAACACCTGCCTTG
>CAZRQM010000023.1:0-12484 GCA_964602385.1 uncultured Thermotogae bacterium
GTCGTCCAGACACGCCACGCGCGGCGGAACGCGCTGCTTCCCGTGACGACCGTCGCGGGTCTGATAGTGGCACAGTTGATGGGGGGGCTGGTGATCACCGAGACGATCTTTGACTATCACGGTCTCGGGCAATTCGCGGCCCGCGCCGCTCAGAACCTCGACTTCCCGGCCGTGTTGGGTTTCGCGCTCTACTTCGCAGTTATTCTAGTATTCGTCAATCTGCTCGTGGATCTGCTGTATGCCTTCTTGGATCCACGCGTGAGACTGGGGTGATGGGACAAAACCATGAAGACGGTCCGTTATCTGTTGAAGAATCCGTTAGCCCTCACGGGGGTGGTGCTTCTTTCTTTTTTCATCGCGATCGCGACTCTCGCCCCGGTGATCACACACCGCGAGCCATATCAAACGAGCTCCTATCAGATGCCGCGCGCTGGATTCTGGCAGCGCCCGCAGGCCCCTTCTCCTGGGCACCCGTTTGGCACGACCCAGGGGCAGTACGATATCTACTACGGCATGGTGTGGGGAACGCGAACCGCGTTCAAGATCGGCCTCGGAGTCGTGGTAATCGGAGCACTGATCGGCATCGTTATCGGTTCGCTTGCCGCATTCTACGGAGGGATCGTAGACGAGGTCCTGATGCGGCTGGTTGATGTGTTCATGTCGTTCCCGTTCCTGATCGCGGCCATGGTGTTGACGACGATCCTCGGGAAGGGCCTCAACCAAATGATGATTGCGCTGGTGACCTTTGGTTGGATGGGGTACGCGCGACTTATCCGAAGTGAGATCATCCGTATCAAGGAGATGGACTTCATCCAAGCAGCGCGCGCCTCCGGGGCGGGAGACCTACGCCTCATCCGCATGCACATTCTCCCCAATTCCCTCTTCCCGGTGCTGGTTCAGACGACAATGAGCACCGGCTCGATGGTCCTGACTGCTGCCGCGCTCAGTTTCCTGGGGGTGGGGACCAAGCCAGGATATGCGGATTGGGGACAACTGATCGCGCTCTCACGCAACTGGATCATGGGCGAGGGGGGGAATCCCTTCGCGTATTGGTACACCCTCGTCTACCCGGGGATCGCCATCTTCTTGTTCGTCCTCGCGTGGAATCTCGTCGGTGATGCACTGAGGGATATCCTCGATCCCCGACTTCGTGGAAAGAGAGCATAACACAAGGAGGCCTCGAATGAAAGTATTTCTCTCAGTCGATATGGAGGGCATCACCGGGCTGACCGGATGGAAGCAGGTGGATCAAAGTAGTTCCGACTACCGTGAAGCTCAATATCTCATGACCGCCGACTGCAACGCTGCAATCGAAGGAGCACTCGATGCCGGAGCGACCGAGATTGTCGTCAACGATTCACACGACCGGATGCGCAATCTGATCCTGAAGGATCTGCACCCCTCAGCCCGTCTAATCTCCGGGGCTCCGAAGCCGCTGAGCATGATGCAAGGGGTCGAGGGAGCGGATGTCGCGGTCTTTGTGGGGTATCACGCTGGGATGGGAACGCGCAGCGCAGTGATGGATCATACCTACTTTGCGGGAGCCTTCTCTCGCATCCGTCTCAACGGGACAGAGGTCGGCGAACCGGAGATCAACGCCTGTGTCGCGGGGCACTTTGGGGTACCGGTCGTCTTTCTCAGCGGCGATCAAACTGTCTGCCATCACGTCAAGACATCGATTGGATCTTGGGTGCAAACAGCAGCCGTCAAGAAAGCCGTAGGGCGAACGGCCGCGGAATGTCTGCATCCGGACCTGACCCTTCCGATGATCCGAGATGGGGTCCGAAAGGGAGTCGAGGAACGGGAAAACGCGTCTCCGGTGCGATGTGCGAGTCCGGTTCGGATGGAGGTCGAGTTCTTCCAGTTGGACATGGCCGACGCGGCCGAGATCTGTCCCGGGGCCACACGACTTGACGGACGGACGTTGGCAGTGGAAGGCGAGACAATACTCGACGCTTTCTTTGCGTTAAGAGTGGTCGGGACGCTCGGGATGTTCCCGGCGTTGCTGCGTCGAATCTAGCGCCGAGGAGGTGCAGATTGAGCGATCGGATAAATGTCGTGAGAAAGCGGTTGCGAGAACTCGTGGAGTACGAGGTCGAAGACAAGGGGATTCCCTCGATCTCTTATGCGTTGGTGGATCGAGAAGGCACGCTGGCGTCCGGGCATTGCGTGCTCTCGAGCGCAGCGCACCAAGTCACTGATCAAACGATCTTCCGTGTTGGATCGTGCTCGAAGATGTTCACCGGCATTGCCCTGATGCAGCTGGTTGAGCAGGGAAAGCTGGATCTCGATGCGGATGTGTCTACCTATCTGCCGGGATTCAAGCCTCAGAATCCGTTCGCGGGTTGCGAGGGAAGAGATCCAGCGAAGAGTGCCGTGACACTGCGCAAGCTGATGAGCCACACTTCCGGCATGGTTCGCGAGTCCTCGATTGGGCACTATCTCGACGATACGCCTGTCTCCTTGGCGGACATCGTCGATGGATTGAAGACGTCGACGCTGAAAGAGGATCCGAGTGCCTGTGTTTTTCAATATTCTAATGCCGGCATTGACATCGTCGGACGCGTGATTGAATACGTTTCGGGGGTCGAGTTCACGCGCCACGTTCGGGAGAACGTACTCAGAAGGCTTGGCATGGAACGCAGTGACTTCTGTCAGACGCCTGAGATCGTAAAACACTTGGCCCCCGCTAACATGTGGACGTTCGAGGAGGACTCGCCGGCCCCTGTATTTGACATGGGAGGCGGCGGTGCGGCCGGGAATCTTTTCTCTACGATTCCTGAGATGGCGTTGTTCATCCAAGCGATGCTTCGCGGTGGATACACGGAACGCGGAGAGGCCGTGCTTTCACCGGCCATGCTGCATTCGATGTGGGAACCGATCGGGATCCGCGGAAAGGCGAGCTACGGACTGACGTTCGGCGTTGGGGCACTTGATGGGTGGAAGAGCGCTGGGCACAACGGCGCCGTCTATGGGTACGCGACACATCTCTCATTTCTTCCTGAGGCCGGGCTGGGTATCGTGATCTGTGCGACCCTCGATGTGGTGAACGCGTTGATCTCAAGGATCGGGGCCTTTGGGTTGAGACTGGGGCTGGCGGCTCGCGCGATGGGCAGGGAACCGGACAAGCCGGTGCGTTACCGACCGCTGGCCAACGACGAACTTGAACAGCTCCCTGGATTCTATAACCAGGATCGCGGAGCCGAGGTCGTCGAGGTCCGATCCAAGGGACGGAAGCTATACCTCATGGGGGATGGTGTCCCGCTGCGCATCCAGCCGCGTACCGATCGTGACTACGTGGTCGATGGCCGTCTGTTCGGCCCGGGTTCGGAGTACCCATACCTGGATGTGGCATTCGAGCGCATCGACGGCCAGCCTCCCCGACTGGAGTGGAAAGGGAAAAGTTGGTACAGGAGCTCACGCCCAAAGCCAGAGCAGATTCCCGATGATGTAGCGTCCTATGTTGGGGAGTACGGTCCAGATTTCAGTGTGACGAAGATCTTCTATCACGGGGGAGGACTCAAGTGCACGATTGAATTCTTCTACACCCATACGCTAGAGAAGGTCGGTCCGGCAACCTACAAGATGCACGGTCTTCTGTACGACGACGAGATCCTCGAGTTTGATGTCCGTAATGAGTCAGGGGTTCTCGGCTTGCGAGTGGGCGCTATGTTCCTCGCACGCCGGGACAAACAAGAGCGCGCAGCTTAATGCGAGAGGAGCAGAACGCAAGATGAAAATCACGCGAATAGAGGTATTCAAAGCGAGCCTTCAGCTAAAGCGACCGTTTAGGATCGCCATCGGCGAGACACGGGAGACCAATACGATCTACGTTCGAGTTCACACCGATGAGGGCCTGTACGGCATGGGAGAGGCAGACTCGTTCACCCCGATCGTCTCCGAAACGCAGGCGACGTCGCTTGCGGCCGCTCGGGATTTGGCGGCGCTTCTGATCGGACACGATCCCTTGGACATTGAAACGTGCGTTCGCGACATGCGATCATTCATGCCGCACAACCCGACGACCCGGTCTGCCTTCGACATGTCTCTGTACGATCTCCTGGGAAAAGCCGCCGGACTTCCTCTGTATGCCGTGCTCGGCGGTCCTCTGCGCCCCGTCTACACCGACAACACGGTGGGAATCGACACGCCGGATGTGATGGTCGAGCACGCCCGCGAGATTCAAGGTCGTGGCTTCCCCGCTATCAAGGTGAAGGTCGGGACGACTGCGGCGGCGGACATTGAGTGCATCCGGCGGATCCGAGACGCAGTCGGTCCACGTCTACCGATCCGGATCGACGCTAACCAGGGATGGGATGTCGTTGCGGCGAAACAGGCGCTGCGCGGCATGGAGGCATTCGGCGTTCAGTACTGCGAACAACCGGTGCCGGCGTGGGATATCGAATCGATGGCAGCCGTTCGTGCGGCGACCACGATTCCGATCATGGCAGACGAATCTGTCTTCGACGAGCACGATGCGCTGAAGCTGGTCACAGCGGAGGCGTGCGACTACTTGAACATCAAGCTTGCCAAGTCGTCCGGGATCCACGTTGCACTCAAGATCAACGCCATCGCTGAGGCCGCTGGCATGCGATGCATGGTTGGATGTATGACCGAGTCGAGACTCGGCCTAACGGCTGCCGCCCACCTTGTCTCGGCTCGCCCGAACATCGTGTACGCCGATCTGGACGGAGCTGACATGCTGCGTGACGATCCGATCATTGGCGGCATGGTCTACAGAGACGGTGGGCGTATCGACCTTCCAGAGGGACCGGGTTTGGGAGCTGATGTCGATGCGACGTACCTCGCAGGGCTTGACCGATTCGAGATCTCGTAGGGCATGGGCGAGAAAGGAGTAAGATGAGCGAAGCGAGCAACACCATGGGATCGCCTATCGGTGCAAGAATGGTCATCAACGGCCGCGAGGTAGACTATTTCTGCGGTACGAGCTACTACACACTGCACGGTCACCCTGCCGTCATCGAGGCCGCCTGTGACGCAACCAGGAGATTTGGCCTTGGTCCGGCGACTAACGCGAGCGTTTCAGTGTTTAGCGAGACCGTTGAGCTAGCGCGGCAGTTCTTCGAGGTCGAGAGCGTAGCCTACGTAATCAGCGGCTACCTGGGTGCAATGGTTCTTGTCCAAGCGTTGAGAGATGACTACGATGTAGTCCTGGTGGATGAAGCCTCTCACTACAGCGTCTTCGACGGCATACGCACGTCCGGCAAGGCCATCGTTCCATTTCGCCATCTAGACGCGGACGACCTCTCAGCCAAGCTTGCGGAGCACGTCGGACCGGGACAGATACCGTTGGTCATGAGTGACGGGGTCTTCCCGGTGACCGGGGTGATTGCACCGCTGCCTTCGTACATCGAAGCCCTCCGTGCGTATCAGCCCTCTCTTCTCTGTGTCGATGATTCACACGCCGTGGGCGTGATCGGCGCCAAGGGACAAGGTACGTTCGAGTACTTCGGGCTGAAGGACGATAACCTCTACTTGGCCGGCACGTTGAGTAAGGCTTTCGGAGGAATCGGTGGGATTGTTCCGGGGAATCAGCTACTGGCCGAGAAGATCAAGAAGAACGTGAGGATTCCGGTCGGCGCCTCGCCGCCCCCCGTGCCAGCGGCCGCAGCGGCCGGGATGGGAATCCGACTTCTGACCGAGAACCCGGAGATGCGGCGCGACCTGTGGGCCAACGTGAAGAGAGTCCGAGACGGTCTTCGCGGACTGGGATTCGAGATCGAGGACACGCCGGTGCCGATCGTCAACGTCGTCGTCGGTCCGTCCCTCGATCTGGAGTTCGTGAAGCGGGAGCTGGATCGGCAGGACATCGTTGTTCTTCGCGTGCCGCCGAACGGCTACTCCGACGCACCGGACGTCGAGTCGCTCCGGATCGCTGTCTTCTCAACCCATCGTGAGGAACAAATCCAGCGTTTGATCGAAGGGATCGGGCGGGCGATCTGATCAGTACGTCGATCGGCGGGATATTGCACTGCTCCGCCGGTCGACATACTTGGACCTCGTGTGGCTACTGCGCCTTGGATGGCCTCGTGTAGGCAGACTGCAGCATGATATCGACGAGATGAGGGTAGTCGATCCCCGCGGCCTCAGCCGATTTAGGTAAGGCGCTGTGTGGTGTCATACCGGGGAGGGTATTCGTCTCCAGCACGTACGGCACACCGTCCCCACTGAGGAGAATGTCGACGCGCGAGAATCCCCAACATCCGAGGGCGAGATGCGTCTTCAGCGCGACGTCCTTCATCAAGGTTTCCGTCTCGGGGTCGATGTTGGCCGGCACGACCATTTCGCATAGATCATCGCTGTACTTGGCCTCGTAGTCGAGGAAGTCGGAGTGGACCAGGATTTCGATGATCGGGAGGGCGCGGTCTTCTCCGTCGAGTCGAAGTATGGAAACGGTGAACTCCCTTCCTCTGATGAACTCCTCGATGAAGATGGTGCCATACTGGGCCTTCGCCGACTCGATCGAGCCGACCAGCTCTTTAGGCGTGTCGATCCGCTTGACACCAATGCTCGCTCCCTGAGTGAGCGGCTTGAGAACAACAGGGAGTTCGAAGTTCCGGAGAACCTGGGCGGCGAACTCGGCCGCGTCGCCCTCTTCGAAGGTTAGCGCCCGCGGAACCGGAATCCCTGTGGCCCGCAGCACATACTTACTGGCCAGCTTATCCATCCCGAGGCGGCTCGCTTTCGGCCCGGATCCGGCGTACGGGATGCCGTGCTCTTCAAGGATCCGTTGAACGGTCCCATCCTCGCCGTCTCCCCCGTGAAGCACGCTGAACGCGACCTCGACTTCTGGCAGACGCCGCTTGAGATCCTCGGTGTTCTCGATCAGCTGAATCTTGGCTGGCGTTCCAAGTTTCTGAAACGCTTCAATAATGCCTTTCCCTGACACCAGCGAGACCTCGCGCTCAGCAGAATCGCCGCCGGTAAGGACGCTCACAATCGGTGTACTAGTCAATGAATCCTCCTTGAAAAGATGAGACAATGCGCACACCGGATGACAACCATGCGAATGCCAAAACGGATCCGGGGCGGAGTGATCGATGTATATATCAATGCCTTGGGCTATCAGGTCAAGTGCGCTGGGTATCCGAGCGACCATCGGAGTCCAATGAGTATACTCACTCATCTGGTCGGTGTCCAGGCCAAGGGCTCTCTCATGCAAGCCCACAATCAGCAGAGAGGTAAGTCGGACTGAATGTATGAGATAATACTGCCCTAAACAAGCACACACCCTGATACTAGAACGCAAGAAAAGGCCAAGATACGACATTGCTTTGGTGGCTCCATATGGGCGAAGGTGGGACTGCAACTCCAGATGAATTGGAGCCCGGAACAGATATCGAGCAAGTTCAGGGAGGGAGATGGCATCCGTATCGGTCATGAGCAAATCGCTACCGAGTTAGGAGCGAAGAGCTACCTTGCACTCCCGTATGCGTCATGAAAACGTGAGATAAACGGGGATACGAACGGGTCTATGCGGCACTACTTTCCCAAGGGACAAGAACTGACATCCGTTGCCAGAGAAGAAACTGAACCTGCGCTGGACCGCCTCAATCACCGCCCGAGGAGGACTGGAAATCCGTTGTCTAGCCTCACATCTTCCAGGTCATTTCTTCACTGTTGGGGGAGTGCCCTTGGAGATGCTGTGCAGGAGTCATGTCTCTCGCCAGGGACACAGTCGCAAGGGGGGGCATCCTTTCCGTCATTCGCGGCTCGCAGCTGACTGCTCGGTCCTCGCAGCCATGGATCTCTAGGTTGTCTCTGCCATCTGTTCGCTTACCCCGGCCATCATTAAGCCGATCCGCTCCACATCGACGTTCTCCCGCTCGACAATATCCATGATGCGCCCTTCATAGATCACGGCGATCCGGTCGGAAAGGTTCAGGATCTCATCGAGGTCCTCCGAGATAAGAAGTGTCGCGGTCCCGGCAGCACGTTGTTCGATCAGGCGACGATGGACGTATTCGGTTGCGCTGACATCGAGACCGCGTGTCGGCTGAGCGGCAACGAGAACGCTCGGGTTACGCGATAGTTCGCGAGCGAGGATCAGCTTTTGGATGTTCCCCCCAGACAAGCTCTTGAGCGGCGTATGTCGCGATGGAGTCCTTATGTCGAATGCCTCTATCAGCCTTTCGCTCTCCGCGGCAATCTTCCCAAAGTCCATGAACACGCCGTGGGCGTAGGGCTTGACGTGGTGATCCTTAAGGATCAGGTTCTCTTCCACGCTGAAGTCGCGCACGGTCCCGTCTATCATCCTTTCCTCGGGGATGTAAGACAGGCCATGATCGAGCAGCTTTGCCGGCGGTACGCCGGTGACATCGGTCCCGTCGAAGGTGACCTGCCCACCCGTTGAATGCCGCATCCCAGCGATGACTTCGGCCAATTCTTTCTGCCCGTTTCCCGATACACCGGCCAAGCCGAGGATCTCACTTCCTCGCACCTCCAGGTCCACCCCGCGCAACGCAGGCAAACCCGAATCTCCGTCTGCACTCATCCCATGCACGCCAAGCCGCACATCCCCGTAAGTCACCTCCGGGTGATCGACCTGCAGGATGACTTCCCGTCCGACCATCAGCCGCGCCAGTCCTTCTTTTGTCGCATCAACGGCGGGGACTGTGTCCACCACACGTCCGCCTCGGAGCACCGTGATACGGTCGCTCAGCGCCAGGACCTCATGCAGTTTGTGACTGATGAACACGATTGCGTGTCCCTCGCCGATCATCCGTCGCAGCGTCTCCGAGAACTCCTCCACCTCCTGCGGGGTAAGGACGGCCGTCGGCTCATCGAGGATGAGAAGCGAAGCCCCACGGTAGAGGACCTTTAGGATCTCCACCCGCTGCTGCTCTCCGACAGAGAGTTGCCACACCTTTGCCTGCGGGTCAACGTTTAGCCCGTACGTCTCTGCCAGCCCCTCAACACGTTGCGAGACGATATCGAGGTCCAGCACGACTCGTCGCGAGGAAGAGAGGCCCAACGCCACATTCTCGGCCACGGTGAACGTGGGGACAAGCATGAAGTGCTGGTGCACCATCCCGATTCCGTGTCTTATCGCATCGAGTGGGGAGTGGAAGTGTACAAGCCTACCGTTGATTGAGATCTCTCCGCTATCGGCACGGTACATGCCGTACAGGATCTTCATCAGCGTGCTCTTCCCGGCGCCGTTCTCCCCCAGTAGGGTGTGAATCTCTCCGGCGTGCACATTAAAGTCGATGTGATCACTCGCCAACACACCGGGGAATTGTTTTACGATCCCGCGTGCGACAAGCTCCTTCACCTGGACCTGCTCGACGGTTGATGTGGACAAGACACGTTCCTTTCTTTTGTGGGCCGGGACAGAAATGCGTCCCGGCCCACCACTTTTTGAAGCTACTCTCCGACCTTTATGTCTCCGTTGATGATCCCGTCTATCGTTTTGCCAACCAGGCCCTCCGCGTTCACCGCGATCTTGAGCCCGCCGTTCTCCAGGGTGAGATCGAAGACCGTCTCGCCCATCGTACCGTCCTGGATCAACGCAATCATCGGCCGCAGCGCCACTGTCCAATCGACGACGACGCTACTGACGACAATCTGCGGAGCATGCGGAGCCTGATCCACGTCGTACCCGAACCAGATCGCTCCTTCCTTCTTCGCCACGCCAATCGCACCGATAACCATCTGCGACGTGCCAGTGAGGACGTCGGCGCCAGCCTTGATCATCGTGCGTGCCGTCTCAGCCGCCAGAGAGACATCGCTGTACGAGCCTGTCCAGGTAACACTCACCTTGGCATTGGGATTCGTCGCCATGACGCCCGCCTCGAATCCTTCCGTGTAGCGCTTGGCATCCCCCGTCTCGATTGGCCCGATGACTCCCATCATGCCGCTTTCCGACAGCTTCGCCGCCAACACTCCATTAACGTATCCGCCCTGCTCGGAAAACGGCTGATAGGAGAAGATGTTGGTGATTCCCTGATCCGAGAACGTGTTCGCCGTCGAACCCCAGGCAAACGCCGTGTTCGGAAAGTCGGGGGCGATGTCGACCAGCGACCCACCGTACTGTGACCCGTGCGCGATGACGAGGTTGTAGCCCTCGCTGGCGTAGTCGCGTATCGCCGCGGCCGCATCGGAGATAACGAACTATTCTCCGAGTAGACGAATTGGAAGTTGTCTTCGCCCATCTCATTTTGAATCGCGACCAGCGCATCATACATGCTCTGACTCCATGCCGAATCGTTGACCGTGCTTGGGGTCACAAACGCAACCTTAAACGGCGCTGCCATTCCGAGGATGGCGACCGACGACACAATAAGTGCAACCAACACAAACCCTGCAAGTACCTTGTTCATTCTGTTCCATCCTATTTGTGAACTAGTGCTCCTTGCTCCCGATGTTTTTCCTCCGCAATCACCCCCTAGCTCTCCCCGCGTTCAAAGCGCTTATTTAGCGCAGCGGGTGCGTTCACTCGCCGTTTGGCCATCGCCGCCAGAACGAGGATCGTGACGATATAGGGCAACATCAGCGCGACGTCCGAAGGCACATTGATCCCTGCTACCTGTAACCAGATCTGCAGCGCATTTACTGTACTGAACAGGAGTGCGCCGGCAAAGACAAGCACCGGGCGCCATCCGCCGAAATAGACCAACGCCACGGCGATGAATCCCATCCCATTTGTCAGATTCTGCTGAAACGTGTTGAGAAGAGCGATCGAAAGTGACGCCCCCGCAACACCTGAGAGCATCCCGCCCAACGTTACTGTCAGATAGCGCACGCGGCCGACACTCACTCCCAGAGAGTCGGCGGCCTCGGGATTCTGTCCAACCGCACGCACCTTGAGCCCAAACGGGGTCCTGTTGAGCACAAACCACGCTATCGGGACCAAGGCGAAAGCGACGTACACGAGAATGTTGTGTTGAAAGAATATCTCACCGATTATCGGAATATGGGCGAGTCCGGGGATGGCAAGATCGGGAAAGCCATCGATCGTCTGCACGTTTCTGATCGTTACCCCAAACAGGAATGTGCTGAGGCCCAGCCCGAACAAGTATAGTCCAATCCCGCTGATCCCTTGCTCCGCCTTAAGCGCAACACTGATAAACGCCATGATCAGCCCAAACACCGCCCCAATGTCCGCGGCGGCAATGAGACCAAGGGAGAGAGGCTGCCGGTCCGCAGTGCAACGAAGAACGCAACGTATGCGTCCATCAGCATCACGCCGTCCACTCCCAGATTCAGCACCCCGCTTAATTGCCCGATCGTCTCCCCCACGGCGGCATATAGATAGGGCGTGGCGAGGCGAATACCTGAACTGAGGATTCCCACGATCATCGCCCAGGTCATGAATCCTCCTTCGCATCGACCGTGCCTTCTTGCTGGGAACTCCTCTTGTCAGCACGTCGCATTTGACGACGGCGGAAGAACTCACTTCCCACCACCAGTAGGACAATCAGACCGTTGAGAGCACCAATCAACGCCGATGGAACCTGCATCACCCGCTGCATCTTGTTTGCTCCGGTCAACAGAGCACCGAGGAAGAACGACGCGGGAATCGTTCCTATCGGATGCAACTGGCCGAACAGCGCGGCGACGATCCCGTTGAACCCGGCGCTACCCGTGAATCCGAACGCTGAACCATCGGTGAACATGCGGTGGTGCAGGCCCAACACCTCCACCGCGCCTCCCAGGCCGGCGAATGTCCCAGCCAACACGAGAGAGAGCACCATGTAGCGCTTGGTGTTGATCCCGGCGGCAAGGGCCGCACGCAGGTTTGCCCTACAGTGCGAATGCGGAACCCGATTGTCGTCCGCCACAGAAGAACGTACACCGCCACCGCGAGGACTACCGCTATCGCCGCCCCCAAGTGCAGGCGCGTAGGAATCAGCCGCGGCAGATCGACCGCGCGGCAAGCGTGCCGTCTGTGGAGTGAACGACCCCCAGCTTTATCTGCAACGAGTCCATCATCGGACCGCGCAGTAGATAGTTCATGCCGAACACCGCGATGTAGTTGAGCATGATCGTGCTCAGGATTTCATTCACGTTGAGGTGAGCCTTCAAGAAACCTGCAATCCCGCCCCATATTCCCCCAGCCAGCATCCCAGCGGAGAGAGAGACCACGATGATCAGCTATCCGGGCCAAGTGGGAATCGCTAGAGCAATCGCTGTAGCGGCGATCGCTCCAGTGACGAGTTGGCCCTCTCCGCCGATGTTCAGCACACCGCCGCGAAAGGCAATGCAGATGCCAAGACCCACGAAAAGAAGCGGAGTTGCCTTTACAATCGTGTCGGCAAGGGCGTTCGCGCTTCCAAACGCGCCGACAAAGAGCACTCTATACGCAGCCCAGGGATTCACTCCCAGAAGGGCGAGGAGAACGGCAAGCACGGGGGTCAGTCGCAGCAGCAGATCCCACATCTTGCGTTGGCTCATATTCTCCCTTCAACCTATCGCGCAGAAACCGCTTCTTGCATCCGCTCCCAATGCTGCCGCATCTTCT
>CAZRQM010000024.1:0-2995 GCA_964602385.1 uncultured Thermotogae bacterium
TTCCGTTGTCGTCTGGCCACTAGTTCACCCGCGGTGCTGCTTGCATCCACGCTCTTCATCCGCTAAAATTCTGCGTTGCTTGCTTGACTAGAGCAACGACTCAAGTGCAGAGGTGATAGAAATTCCTAATATTCGTTCGGCTGAAAAGCGCCTGCGACAGAATGACAAGCGGTGGAGGCTCAACCACGCACGAAAGACAGCGCTCAAGGGCGTTATCAGACAGATTCGGCTACATTTGGCCTCCCAAGACAAAGAATCGGCCCGGTCCTTGCTCCCAAAGCTCGCAAAAGCAGTAGACAAGGCAGCCCGCCATCACACAATCCATAAGAACAAGGCAAGTCGGATCAAGTCCCGGTGGACAAAGAAGGTCGAGTCCCTATAGAGGAGGCCAGAGCATGCACCATTTAGATTTCCTCGGGAAGGCGAAGTTCTTCGTCCCCATCTCTATAGCCCTAGTACTGATTAGCTGGCTATTGATTATCCCCGGGGTGCGGGGACTGAACCCGGGGATTGACTTCACCGGCGGGACGGAGTTTACGGTAGACTTCGATAACCCCGTGAACACAGCGGACATCCGCGGTGTTCTTGCCGCGATTCCAAGTCCGACCGACCTTTCCAAAAGCGTAATTCAGGATGTATCGGGAAAGAATCGCAAGGTCATCACCACTCAGCTTGATGTGGAGCAAAACCAGGACACGATTGACCGCATCGAAAGCACGCTGAAAGACAACTTCGCGGTAAGCGAGATCAGTCGCCGTTCGATCGGGCAGCAGGTGAGCAAGGAGCTCACCCAGAAGGGGTGGCAAGCGATCCTGCTCGCTTTTGTCGTGATCATGATCTACGTCTCATGGCGGTTCCGCCTGCGCTACGCTGTCGGTGCCGTTGTTGCCTTGATCCACGATGTTTCGATCGCTCTCGGCGTGTTCGCCCTTTTCCATATCGACATCAATCTGCCAACAATCGCCGCCTTCCTGACGATCATCGGATACTCCCTGAACGACACGATCGTTATCTTTGACCGCATCCGCGAGAACATGAAGCTCGAAAGGAAGAGCTCTGCTTTTGATATCATCAACAAGAGTGTCAACCAATCCCTCTCACGGACAATGAACACGTCACTGACCACGTTCATCCCGGTGATCATCCTGTTCTTGTTCGGCGGGTCGGTACTGCGAGGGTTCTCGGTTGCTCTTCTAATTGGTGTTGTCATCGGTACGTACTCGTCGATGTACATCGCCAATCCAATCCTCTACGCGTGGACGCTCAAGACTGCCAAGGCTAAGAAACACTGATGAAGTCCCTCATCCGGGGGGAGAGAAGATGGGAGATTTCTCCCCTCCCGGAAGAGAATCTAGTTGATCAGATCGTCACTTCCCTTTCCTGCGCTCGCCCATTTGCCACTCTGCTCGCCCGTCGAGGAGGCGACCACTGGCAAAGACTGATCGATCCCGACATCGATCGGTTTCATTCCCCGTTTCTTCTGTTGGGGATGGAGATCGCCACATCGCGTGTCATCTCCGCGATCAACAATAAAGATAAAATCTATATTCATGGCGACTTTGACGCCGACGGATTGACAGGCGCCGCTATCCTCTATCAGGGTCTGCTTTCCCTCTTTTCCCCAGGAACGATAAAGGTCGAGGTCGGCGATCGTGAAAACGGGCACGGTCTGTCGAAGAAGTTCGTCCAGCGCGTGATTAGAGAGGAATTCAACCTGGTGATCACCATCGACTGTGGAATCTCCAATGGCGAGGAGATCGCCATGTTGAACGATGCCGGTATCGATACTATCGTTACCGACCATCATGTACCCCCAGAGGAAATTCCCGCGGCAGTAGCGGTTATCGACGCTCACCAGGAGAACGATTCCTACCCTAACCAACATCTGGCCGGAGTGGGGGTGGCGTTCAAGCTTGTGTGCGCCGTCTACGAACGCCTGAACCGCCCCATTCCCTATGAGCTGCTTGATCTGGTCGCTCTGGGGACGATCGCTGACCTCGTGCCTCTCGCCGATGGCCCAGAGATCGAGAACCGCGCCCTCGTGCGCAAGGGGTTCTCGCTCATCGCGCGGGGAGAGGGCTCGTCCCTCGGGCTACAGGTTTTGGCAAAGCGATTATCGATCAATGTGAAACGGATCAACGCGCGGGATATCGGTTATTTCATCGCCCCCAAGCTCAACGCGGCAAACCGCGCCGGCGATCCCAAGGTCGCCTTCCTCCTGTTGACGACGAAGGACAAGAATCGTGCCGAGTACCTGACGGAGATCCTCCTCGACTACAACCGCGATCGCGAGATCGCCCAGCGTGATCTGATCGCGCTGGCAGAGGAGCAACTCGCGGGCAACGGCAGAAATCCCAGGGACGACGGGATCGTAGTCCTCTCGGGGGAGAATTGGAATGAGGGGATCCTCGGCCTCGCCGCTTCCAGCCTGGCCGATCGCTACCATGTGCCCGTGATCGTCATCTCAGAGGGTTCGCAGGTGAGCCGCGCGTCGTGTCGCAGCGTGGAGGGGTTCGATATGGCTGAGTGTCTTAACGCACACTCTGACCTGTTGCTCCGCTACGGCGGGCACAAGATGGCGGCCGGCTTCTCATTGGAGAACGAGCGAATCGCTGAACTGCGCGAACGGCTTTTCGCTTACATGACTCAGCAGCCGGTTCCGGCTCAGTATGGAGCGGAGATGATCGATGCCGAGGTGGCGGCGCGGGAGATTGATATCCGCTTCTACACCAACCTGCGTTCCCTCTCGCCGTACGGGCCGGGAAACCCGGCACCGATTCTCCTTCTACGCAACTGCATGTTCGAGGAGATGACGTTCGTCGGAGCAGGTAGGCAACACCTTAAGGGGAGGCTGGTGCAAAACGGTGTCTCACTTCCGTTTATCGCCTTCCGCATGGGAAACCACATTGACCTGTTCGAAGACGGGCCGGTCGGTGTCGTCTTCCGTGCCGGCTTCGACGATTGGAGAGGATCAGTGCAAGTGAACGTAGTCGAC
>CAZRQM010000024.1:3095-12462 GCA_964602385.1 uncultured Thermotogae bacterium
GTCACGAGTGACTAAGATCGTGATCAGTCGGACTCCTCGGGAAGAGACAGGAAACGGTCGATAGCAAGAGCTCCGCGTACCAGGAGCACGTGTGACATAAACCGCGGGATCAGGATCGCGGCGCGCATCCTGCGTGGCTCCTGAAGGATGCGGTACAGCCATTCGAGGTCGAGCTTCTGCCACGAACGCGGCGCACGCACGCGATCGCCGGCAAAGATGTCGAGCGCACCGCCAATCCCAATCATCAATGGAACGTTCAGTCGGTCACGAACGCGCATCATGAACAGCTCCTGCCGCGGAACGCCCATCCCGACAAGGATGACATCCGGTCGCGCTGCACGGATCTGATAGATGATTTCCTCCTCGTCTGAGAAGTAGCCATGCTGGGTGCCGACGATATCGAGGCCGGGGAAGCGCTGGAGCAGATGCGTCTTTGCCCGTAGGGCGACACCCTCTCTTCCTCCGAGGAGGAAGACGCGACACGTGCGATCACACTCCCCGCGCAGCAGCTCCTCGGCAAGCGCGATCCCAGGGACGCGCTCAGGCAGCGGAACGCCGAGCAGCCTCGTCGCCCAGACTAGTCCAACTCCGTCTGGCACAACTAGGTCTGCGCGATGATAGGCGTCAAGGAGATCTTCATTTCTTTGTGCTCGCATCAACGAAACCGTGTTCGGTGTGACCACAACATGTGATCCGCCAGCGCGGATCATCCGTTCCGCGCGAGCGACGGTTTCCTCAAGATTAAGATCGGAGAGGGGAATGCCAAATAGCTTAATGCGTTCCTCCTCCCGTTGCGCGATCCTCCCGTCGATAACACGCTTCCTCAGTCGCCCGATCCACCACAGCACCCCCCCCAAGAGCGGGATGGCAGAAAGCGAGAGCATTCCCATCTGCGCTGAGCGATGCACCGCCAACACCACACCGAGCGTGAGGGCGCTTGTGAGGAGCAGATAAGACAAGACAAGCCCATCCACTCGCATCCCGTGAACACTAAGAGAGCGCGGGAACGTTCTTGCTCGCAGTGTCGGTGCGAAGAACGCACGTGAGGAGATCGCCATCGGCAGCGCAATCAGTGCCAGGGGAAGGAGGAGTGTCAGGGAGACGGCCCCTTTCATCACCCCTCCGATCCCGTACAGGGCAATGGAGAAGGCTACTCCGCGGTGCAGAAGGCTAAGATCGGTCCCCTCGGTCGCCGTCACGAAGCTTGTCAGCACGACGCCCAACAGCAACACCGGCAACAGGCGCGCAATGCCGTCTACACCCGGTGCTGCGAGTGACAGCAGGCACGCATCGATGACGATGATTAGGTCGATGGCGAGTTGTACGGCTGGTCGCGGCAACGCGCGTCTGAGGCCCTCGCGCAATCGCAGCATCAATACAACCCACACAATCGTGAGCGGAACCGCCAGACGCGTGAGATATATGAAACCGCCGGAGGGATCGGTGACAAACTCGATGCGAAATCCGGCGAATGCTGCGACAGTTGCTGCCGCGATCTCCTGTGCCAAGACGGAGATTGAGTGCTTTCGGGTGGGAAATGCGAGGAGGATCAAACCCGCGGCTAGCCCGAGAACCTCCAAGCGGGGACCGACCGCAATCAGCAAGAAGAACGGAACAAGAAGGAGGCGCAGATGCACCTGCGCTCGCGCCAGCAGCAGCCCAGCCCCGATCGATGCGACGAGGTTCATGACCATGATAGACCTATCCTAGCGAATTTGTCTTTGTGGAGAAACCCATCGGTCCAGGGGACAGCCGTACATCTGGCCGCCTAGCGGGTGATGCGTGTCGCACGATGGGTTGAAAGCTACGTATTACTTCCCGACGCAGAACTGGCGGAACAACTGATCGAGGATTTCTTCGTCGGCGTCGATTCCCTGCAGTTCGCCTGCCGTTGCGTGCGCCGTGCGCAGCTCCTCGGCGACGATATCGGGTGATGTTTCCGCGTCGATCGCTGAAGCCACCCGCGCTAGCGCCTGTTGCATCCGGCGCAGCAAGTCCCTCTCCCACGCATCGAGGAGGAGAGCGGAATTTCGCCCCTCGATCTTCCCTCCCAGGAGGTGAGCGATGATCCCATCTGTCAGTTGCTCGATCCCATCCTTCGTCTCAGCCGAGATCTCGTAGAGCGGATGTCCTGTCGCTTGTGCCTCGATCGCATCTTCATCGATCACCCCTGCCAGGTCTGACTTGTTCAGCACAACAAAGAGCGGCCTGTCCCACTCCCTTTGCAACAGATCACGATCCTCGATAGTCATCCTGCAACTGCGATCGAG
Organism: uncultured Thermotogae bacterium; assembly: GCA_964602385.1. Classification (GTDB taxonomy): domain Bacteria; phylum Bipolaricaulota; class Bipolaricaulia; order UBA7950; family UBA9294; genus M55B144. Next base: position 5,366 of record CAZRQM010000024.1, read on the forward strand.
AATGAGGAGAAGGAGGTCGGCGCGCTTCATCGCCTCCTGAGACCGACGCACCCCTTCGGCCTCCACCGGGTCGCTCGGCGCACGCATCCCCGCTGTGTCGATCAACCGTACCGGCACACCGCCGATCACTGCGATCTCCTCAACAGTGTCGCGCGTCGTTCCCGGGATCTCGGTAACGATCGCCCGTTGCTCGGAGAGAAGGGCATTGAGGAGCGTTGACTTACCGACGTTCGGCCGACCGATGATAGCGATGGTCAACCCTTCTCGCAGCACCCGCCCTTGGGCGCTCGCTGCGAGAAGTTTCTCCACCTGCGTGCTAAGCCGACGCACATCGTGGATGATGCTTTCGTTTTCGATGTCCTCGTCGGGATAGTCGATCTCCACCTCAATGCGCGCAAGGAGAGAGGCGATCTGCTTGCGCATCCGCGCGATCTCCTTGGAGAATCGCCCCCCGAGCTGATCGACTGCCACTTCCAGACCTAGCTTCGTCTTCGCACTAACGATGTTGAGGACGGCTGCCGCTTGGTCGAGAGAGAGTCGGCCGTTCAGGAACGCGCGCTTGGTGAACTCTCCCCTCTCAGCGAGACGAACCCCCGCGTCGAGGACGGCATCGAGGACCAAGCGCACGGCGACGATTCCGCCATGGCAATTTATCTCCACTACGTCCTCGCGCGTGTACGTGTGAGGAGCGCGCATCACCGAAACCAATACCTCGTCGATCGTCTCACCGTGAAAGACGATATGCCCGTAGTGAATGGTGTGCGTCTCTGCACGGTGTAGGTCTACCCCACGGGGAGAGTCAAAGAGACACGATGCAACCTCAATCGCATCCGGCCCGCTCAAACGGACGATGCCGATTCCCCCCTCACCGATCGGCGTTGAGATGGCGGCGATCGTGTCGCCGCCGATGAAACATTGCATCACGCGTCTTCTGGCTCGATGACCACGCGACGCTCATCGCCCTCGCCAACGCTGCACGTCTTCACACCAGGGAAGTTAGTGAGCGTGATGTGGATCGTGCGCCGCTCGCGAGATGGCATCGGGTTGAGCCGTATCCGCTTGTGCTCACGACGCACCGATTCGGCGGCACCGAGAGCAAATTTGATAAGCTCAGCCCTCCGCTTCTTCACCGCTCCGTTGACATCGAGGACAATGGCGCAGTCGATGCCCGTCTTGCGATGGACAGCTATCTGCACCAGGTGCTCCAGTGCGGTGAGTATCGGGCGCTCCTCTGGAATGGAGAACAGGTTCCCGGTGAGATTGACGTACAACTCTTCCATGGGGTCGCCCTCAACGGCGAACGTAACCTCCTCCTCTTCAAGGACTGAAAGAAGCTCCCGCAAGAAGGACTCGATCTCCCTACTTACCGTCTCTATCGGCGTTGTCGTCACCCGTCTCTACCTCGGTCACATCAATCTCGTCAGGAGAATCTTCCTCGACGATCTCGGTTGACATTCCACCACTTTCCGCCTCAGCCTTCGCCATCTCCCAATTGACGAAGTACTGCTGTCCCACCTGGAGGACGGTCGTCAGGAAGTAGTAAAACCACAGGCCTGCGGGGAAGTTATACAAGAAGACGGCCATGAATACAGGCATCATGTACCCCATGTACTTCTGGCTTCCCTTCGCATCACTGGTGGTCATCGGGGTCATCATCTTCTGCTGCAAGATCATCACTGCCGTCGTCAGGATCACGAGGATGAAGTACGGATCGCGCATGCTGAGGTCAGACACCCACAAGAAGCCAGGCGAGAAGTGAATCTGCGTCGCGGAGTAGAGGATTGCCTTCCACAGCAGGACAAGGATCGGGAGCTGGACAAACATCGGAAGGCATCCTCCCATGGGGTTGACTCCCTCTTTCTTGTACATCTCCATCAGCTTCTGCTGCATCAGCTGTTTATCGTCCTTGAATCGCTCCTGGATCTTCTTCAGCCGTGGCTGCAGCTTCTGCATCTTGGCCATGGAATGGTACTGCTTGCGCATCAACGGGAAGAGGATCACACGCGTGATGAGGGTGAACAGGAGGATCGCCCATCCGTAGTTTCCGGTGTAGCGATAGAGAAGGTTCAAGAACTGGATCACCGGGATGATCAATCGCGCAGCGGTCCCCGGGTTGTCAAGCGTCCCAAGCCCGGAATACTCCATGAGAAGATACTGTCTTCCTCCACCGTACAGGGAGAACGAGTAGCTCGTCGTCCCCGGTGCGGCGGCAAGGTCGACGCCGAACCTCTTGTTTCCCGACTGCTCGCGTTCCATGAACGGGCTGACGCCAGCGGCGTCGGTCACCTTGAGGAAGAAGACCGTGGTCTTGTCCATCAACCCAATGCCATCAAACGAGATGTCCGGTCCTTGTACCAGGAGATCTCCGCCAGGAGCGTTGTCGAACTGATAGACAAGCGATCGCCCCTTCTCGACGGGGGTGTAGTCTCCGACTGTCATCTGGATAGAGGCAGCCTGATCGGAGGAGTTCTCCACACTCACCGCTACATCGATCGTGTAGTAGGGATCGTTGTAAACGATGAACTTCTTGTCGATCGTCAACGCACCCGCATCGCCGCGAAACTCGACGATTAGCTCGTCCGGCGTCGGCTGCTCGACGCCAACAAAGGTGTAGGTGAAAGCGAGGTCTTCGTCCCCCGTGGTCGCAAACGGAAACGTCACGTTGCTCAGATACTGGCGTTCGAGCGTCTTGGTATCGGTCTTCGTTCCAGGGACCAGTTCCGCAACTTTGGAACCGTAGGGAGCAAATGACAGGTAGACGCTCTTCAACGTTCCGCTGTCCTCCGAGAAGACATAGCTCGCCAGGCCGGTCGTCACAGTGATCTCGTTGTACTCCCCTTGCTTGCTGACATCGTATGACATGTCCTTCGCCGCGGCAAAGGCGATCACGGAAACAAGCGAGAACAACAACACAAACCCCAAATAAGCACGTCGTTTTAGCAAGATAACCTCCTGAAATGATAGGGTATCCAAGCGATGAGCGCGTTGCAACTTCGTTGATCAACATTCTTCGTTGCGGTAAACTCGCTTATGCCGATGTTTACCGGAATTGTGCGCGACTTGGGACTACTGGAAGAGCTGCGACGCGACCGACTGGAGATCTCTACCTCCCTGCGTGAGAAGTTGACGCTGGGAGCGAGCATCGCGGTCAATGGTGTCTGCCTCACTGTTTCTGAACTGACTCGGAATGGATTTCGCGCCGACATTTCCTTGGAGACGTTCGACCGAACCTCGCTTGGCAGGCAGCACCTGCGCGCGCGGGTGAACCTCGAGCTTCCGCTTACTCTTGAAGGCGGTCTGGATGGACACATCGTCCTCGGGCACGTGGATACGGTGGGTAAGGTACAGATGGTGAGTCGCGAGCGCGAAGGGTGGAAGTTCGTGTTCTCCTACCCGACCGAATTTCGTGCCTACGTGGCCGACAAGGGATCGGTGGCGGTCGATGGCATCAGCCTGACGCCGTTTGCCACAACTGAGAGATCGTTCCGGGTGGCGGTGATCCCGCGGACGTACGAAACCACCGCGTTGCGGGACAGGCGAGTGGGAGATCCGGTAAACATTGAGTTTGATATCTTGGCAAAGTATGTCGAGGGGATGGTAAGGCATGTTCATTAGCATAGAAGAGGCGATCGAACGGATCAAGCACGGCGAGATGTTGATCCTTGTTGACGATGAGAACAGGGAGAACGAGGGTGATCTGGTGATTGCCGCCGAACACGTCACTCCGGAGGCGATCAACTTCATGGCCAAGTACGCTCGCGGCCTGATCTGCACGCCGATTGATGGAGAGCGTGCACACAAGCTGGCACTCCCACCGATGGCCCCAGAGAATACGGCCCTACACGGGACCAAGTTCACAATCAGCGTCGATGCGCGAGCCGGAATCAGCACTGGCATCTCCACCCATGATCGCGCTCGCACTGTACAGGTGCTGATTAACGATGGATCTGGCCCAGACGACCTCGCTCGCCCAGGGCACGTCTTTCCTCTGATCGCACAGGTGGGAGGTGTGCTCAAGCGTGCCGGCCATACTGAAGCGGCGGTTGATCTCGCCCGCTTGGCCGGATTGAAGCCGGCGGCGGTGATCTGCGAGGTGATGGATGAAGATGGGACGATGGCCCGCCTTGCGCAACTGGAAAAATTCGCCGCGAAACACGAGCTTGCCATCGCAAACATCGCTGACCTCATTGCCTATCGCAAGCGGCACGAGAACCTCGTGGAGCGCGTGGCGACGGCTGAACTCCCCACCCGCTATGGCAACTTCAAGATCGTCAGCTACACGAGCCCCATCGAAGACGAGGAGCACGTAGCGCTTGTCAAGGGAGACGTTGCCGGGAAAGAGAACGTGCTCGTGCGCGTCCACTCTGAGTGCCTCACGGGTGACGTATTTGGATCACTGCGCTGCGATTGTGGGGATCAACTCCACCACACAATGGAGTTGATTGAACAGGAGGGACTCGGGGTTATCGTCTACATGCGGCAGGAGGGGCGTGGGATCGGCCTGAAGAACAAGGTCTGCGCCTACCGGCTGCAAGACCAGGGGCTCGATACCGTGGAGGCAAACGAGCGCCTTGGCTTCCCTGCTGACCTGCGCGACTACGGGATTGGAGCGCAGATCCTGTGCGACCTCGGCCTGACGACGATTCGCCTTCTCACCAACAATCCTAAGAAGGTAGTCGGCCTCGGCGGATACGGCCTCGAGATCACCGAGCAAATCCCGATCGAGATCTCTCCCAACGAGCACAATCGTTACTATCTGAAGACAAAGAAGGAGAAGATGGGCCACCAACTGCGGGACGTGTAAACTTGGCACGCGTAGGATTAAGAGATTAAGTAATTGAGCGATCGGGGGATTGAGTAATTGAATCATTGGAGGATTGCACATCGTTCAATGACCCAATGATTCAATCACTGAATCATTCAATTAGGAAGCGGAGGAGGAGAAATGACAAAGGTATACGAGGGAGGGTTCGACGGAAAGGGCCTGCGAGCGGGGATTGTCGTCAGCCGGTTCAACGATCTGATAACCACGCGCCTCCTCGACGGTGCGCTCGATCGGCTCCGTCGGTCGAACGTATCCGAGGACGCAATTGAGGTGTGTTGGGTGCCGGGGGCGTTCGAGGTCCCTAAAGTGGCACGGGTGATGGCTCAAAGCGGAAAGTACGATGGGATCATCGCCCTCGCCGCCGTGATCCGCGGGGCGACGCCGCACTTCGACTTGATTGCAAGTGAGATCACCAAGGGGCTGGCCAGGGTGAACCTCGATGTCGATGTCCCAGTCGCATTCGGTGTTATCACCTCCGACACGATCGATCAAGCGATCGAGCGGGCGGGGACGAAGATGGGAAACAAAGGGGCGCAGGCAGCGGAGACGATGATCGAGATGGCCAACCTGCTGAAGGAACTGTAACGGTGGCATACGAATCCGTGCGCGGGATGCGCGACATCCTCCCCGATGAGGCCGACTACTGGACACGGCTGGAAGCGACGATCCGTGACATCGCTCGCCGCTTCAACTATCGCGAGATTCGCTCTCCTCTCGTGGAGCATACCGAGCTCTTCTCGCGCGGAATCGGTGCGGCAACGGACGTCGTCAACAAGGAGATGTACACGTTCCCCGACAAGAAGGGAAGGTCACTTACCCTGCGCCCGGAGGCTACTGCGTCCGTCGTTCGCGCCTATGTCGAACACGGGATGGCTACACAAGACCCATTCCAGAAGCTGTTCTACATCGGGCCCATGTTCCGCTACGAAAAGCCGCAGAAGGGACGCAGCCGTCAGTTCCATCAGTACGGGGTGGAGGCGATCGGCTCGCTCGATCCCTCGCTGGACGTTGAGGTGATCAGCCTCGCTTGGAGCCTGATGCACGATCTCGGCCTCGGGGGCTTATCGCTGCGATTAAACAGTATTGGCTGTGCCGCTGATCACGAGAGGTATCGTGATGCACTGCGCGAGCACTTCGCCCCCCACATAAGTTCGATGTGCGAGGACTGTCAGCGCCGCTTTGACGATAACCCGCTACGCATTCTTGATTGCAAGAACAAAGTCTGCCAGCCGTACATCGCCGCTGCCCCGGGGAGCGCCGAGCACCTGTGCGACGACTGCGCCGGCCACTTCGAAACGGTAAAAGGACTCCTCGACCAGCTCGGCCTCGACTACGTAGTCGATCCCCATCTCGTGCGCGGTCTCGACTACTACACGCGCACCGTCTTCGAACTCACCTCCAAGGACCTCGGGGCCCAGGACGCCCTCCTCGGCGGAGGGAGATACGACGACCTCGTAAAGATGATCGGCGGGCCGGATACGCCGGGCGTTGGCTTCGCCGGGGGAATGGAGCGGCTAATCCTCCTCCTCAGGGAACGGGAAGAGCAGCAAATAGAGCGGCGGATCGACCTATTCCTCGTAACGCTAGGCGATGCCGGACGGACGCTCGCCCTCAATCTTTCAAACGCCCTTCGCGGAAAGGGACTTTCAGTCGACCTCGATTACCGCGGACGAACGTTCAGGAAACAGATGTCACAGGCGAACAAGCTTTCCGCTCGCTACCTTCTCGTTCTAGGCGATGATGAGGCGGCTTCGAAGAAGGGCAAATTGAAGGAAATGGACTCAGGTGAGGAGACCGAGGTAATGCTCACCGTAGACGAGATAAGACAAGCGATTGAGCGATTTGGCTATTGAGAGATTGAGTGACTTAAAGATTGAGTCATTTAGTGATTGAGCGATCGGGGAATTACAAATCACTCATTCTGTCAATCATTCAATTGCTAAATCCTTCTTGGAGGTTACGATGGAACTGAAAGTCGTAGATATCGAGAATCCAAAAGAGCTAAACTTCATCCTCGGCCAGACCCACTTCATCAAATCGGTCGAGGACCTGCACGAGGCGCTGGTCACTTCCGTTCCCGGAATCAGGTTTGGCCTGGCGTTCAACGAGGCCTCCGGTCCATGCCTTATCCGGCGTTCGGGGACGGATAAGGCGCTCATCGAGCTCGCCGTCAACAATGCGCAGGCGATCGGTGCTGGGCACATGTTCATCATCTTCCTAGATGGCTCGTTCCCAATCAACGTCCTGAACAGGATCAAGGATGTGCCGGAGG
>CAZRQM010000025.1:0-12399 GCA_964602385.1 uncultured Thermotogae bacterium
GAGGAGCCGATCGTCGCGCAGGATGTAGCCGGGGAGGATCGATTCCGGGAAGATGATCAGATCGGGAGCATGTGCTGCTGCGTTCTGCCCGAGGGCGCTGTAGCGATCGAGGAGTGTAAACAAGTTCCGATCGTCAAGCTTCTCCTGCTGGAATACCTGTGATGAGACGATGGCGACCTTCAGCGGCTCTCCTGTATCAGCCACCGGTAGCAAAGAAACAAGGAACAACATCCCCACGGCTCCCATGGCGAGGACGGCGTATCCGATCCGTCTGCGGCGAATGGCAAGGTAGAGGGCAACGTTCACGAAAGCTATGGCAGCGGTGATGCTCCACGGTCCAAGGTATGCCGCAAGTTGAATGAGTGAGGGAAAACGATAGAGCGATTGATAAAGTGACGAGAAGCCAAGCGCAAGTGGCCCGACGTTTCTCAGGATCTCAATGAGGGTGAACAGCACAGGGACGATGATCAGAAGGGATCGATCGGTGTTCCATCGCCTCCTTACGAGGCCAACGATCATCCCGAACAGGCCGAAGTAGAGCCCAAGATAGATTAAGAGAAGAAGCACCCCGGGAATTGCCAGCGCGTCAAAACGGGCGAGGGTAAATAGCCACCTGAGGTTGATAAGAAAGAAGGTACCCCCGGCAATGTAGGAAGGCAGGAAGTCACCTCCCTCCTCCATCGCAAAGAGAAGCGGTATGAGTGCAACAAACGCCAGCGGAGCGAACGAAAACCCAGGCATGGCGAGTGCCATCCCAGCACCGGCTACCATTCCGAGAAGGGCTTTCTTCTTGCTTGAAATCTGCATATACTTGTAATCATATCGCCACGTAAGGGGAAATCATGCATCCGATTCTGGTACAGTTCGGTCCGATTACCATCCGTTACTACGGGCTGATGTATGTGATCGCTATCACTCTTGGCCTGTTCATCCTCTCGCGCGAGGTCAAGCGCAAGAAGCTGATGTGCGGCGCAAGCGGGAAATTGGTCTCCACCGATGACCTCCTCGATCTTCTCCTGTGGATGGTCCCGGCGGCGATCATCGGGGCACGGATCTACTACGTCGCCTTCCAGTGGGGATACTACGGGAGTCACCCTGCGGACATCGTGAAGATCTGGCAGGGAGGGCTGGCGATCCACGGCGGCGTGCTAGGTGGAACCCTCGCGGTCTATCTATTTTCACGGAGGAAGCAGATACGCTTCTGGGCGCTCACCGACTCCATCTCTCTCACCCTGATCCTCGGCCAGGCGATCGGCCGCATCGGAAACCTAATGAACGGCGACACGTACGGCATTCCTACCACACTACCGTGGGGAATTCATTTTCCTCCCAATTCACCGGCGGGGATGGCCTATCCCGGGCAGGCGACACACCCGTCGATGATCTACGAGATGATCCTGAACTTGCTTATTTTCTCCGTATTGTGGCGACTGCGGAAACGCGGCTACAAGGATGGGTTTCTCACATCGCTGTACTTCATCCTCTACTCGATTGACCGTTCGATTGTCAGCTTCACGCGGGGGGACAGCCTGTGGCTCGGATCAATCCGTGCAGCGCACGTAATCAGTGCGATCCTCGTCGCCTCGTTCCTCATCTTTATGCTCTCGCGACACCTCTACGAGCGGACTACGCCCGAAACCGCTCCCCCAGATAGAAGCGACGAGCAAGAGGGTCGTTGACGATCTCTTCCGGTGTACCCGCAGTTATCATGCGCCCTTCGTTCATCAGGTACGCATAGTCGGTGATCGAGAGGGTATCACGCACGTTGTGATCTGTGACCACAAGGCCGATGTTCCGCTCGCGCAATGCAGTCACATGCTCCTGCAGGTCGGCAATGGAGATCGGATCGATCCCGGAGAACGGCTCGTCGAGGAGGATGAATGCGGGATCGGTGGCTAGGCAGCGCGCGATCTCCAGGCGTCTCCTCTCCCCGGCAGAGAGGCTGCCCGCGCGCCGCGTGCTCAGTTTGTCGAGACCGAACTCGTGCAAGATCTCTTCGCGCAGTTTTCGCAGGTGTGTGATCTTTCCCTCTGTCTCCAGCACGAGGTTGAGGTTCTCCTCAACGCTCGCGCGCGTGAAGACGGACGGCTCCTGAGGGAGGTAGCCGATCCCGAGCCGCGCACGCTTATAGAAGGGAAAGCGCGAGATGTCCGTTCCATCGAGCAGGATCCTCCCACCATCGGCGGCGATGAACCCGATCATCATGTGAAAGGTGGTCGTCTTGCCTGCGCCATTAGGCCCCAACAGGCCGATTATCCTCCCCGGCTCGACGGTAAGGCTTATTTCGTCGACGACGCGACGCTGTGAGTACTCTTTAACGAGATCCCTAGCCTCAAGTGCCATCAGCGCCTCCTAAGAAGCCATTCGTCAGGCTGATGTGCACGCCGCCGCTGGCTGATATCTCGTTCTTCCTGATGACTAGCTCATCCGCGGTAATCGCCCCGTGGGCAAACGTGCCAACCACCCCCCCAGAGAGCGTCGTAACATCATCCTTTGAGGAGTACCCGAGGCGATCAGCGGTGTACTCTTCGTCCCTCACGTGCACACGAACATTCCCGTCTATGCTGATCAAGTCCGCATGTGCCTCCGCCTCATTCCCAGTAACAGTGAGAAGCGATGCACTATCAACCGTGGCCTGCACCCCGCCGCTCATGACCGCATGCCGGTCATCTGTCTGGTAGCGAAACTCTGGAGCCGTAATGGATCCCGATTGCACCGTGATCGTCACGTCTGATGCGCTAATCTCCCGTGTCGTAGTGTCCCAGTTGGCACTATCGGTGACAAGGCGCATTCCCCCCTTTTCGGTGAGGGTGACGTTCCCGCTGAGTGTAGCCTCATCGCCCGAGAAGTGCAGAGTATCACACGCCGCTTCGACATCATCCTCGCCACCCGACAGGAACAGAAGCGAGACGTCAGATAGCTTGCTCTCTTTACCCTCTTCCATCTCCCCTGTCTCTGCGTGCACGGCCCACGCAACTTCACCTTGGCTGTCGTACCCGAAGAGAGATATCCCGCCCGCCCGCGACAGCGCGGATGTCCCCTCGGGAACGGGCGAGGATAACAACAGCCATATCCCGATTCCTCCCCCGATCAGGATCAAGAAGAGGAAGATCCATTTGCCAGACATGCTTTCACAAAACCAGTAAAGAGTGGGTGTGGGGAGAGGAAGTGCGATCGAAACTCAGGGTGGAACTGTACCCCGACAAACCAGGGGTGACCTTCCAATTCGACGATCTCCGTCAGGCGACCATCGGGCGATGTAGCCGCCACGTGCATCCCAGCTCCCTCGAAACGCTCTCTATAGGCGGGATTGAATTCGTAACGGTGTCGATGGCGTTCATGGATGTGCTCTTGCCCGTAACACGATCTGCTGATCGTGCCCTCCTTCAGTACGGCCTCGTACGCACCCAGACGCATGGTCCCTCCCTTGTCGGTGATGGTCGTCTGTTCTCCGAGGATGTCGATCACCGGATCGGGGGTTTCTGGATCGAACTCGGAGCTGTTCGCGTGCATTAGCCCAAGCACATCACGGGCATATTCGATCGCCGCACACTGAAGCCCCAGACATATCCCGAAGAACGGGATTTTCGTCTCTCTCGCGTATTTGATCGCCTCGATCTTTCCTTCCACCCCGCGGTCTCCAAACCCGCCCGGTACCAACAAGCCGTCGATTCCTCGCAGCAACTCCGCTTCGCCCTTGGCGGTTATCTCCTCTGCCGAGATCCACGAGATCTCCACCTGCGTGCCCAGGTGCATCCCCGCGTGTACGAGCGCTTCCTTGATGCTTATGTACGAGTCCGTTAGCTCCACGTACTTGCCAACGATGGCGATGCGCACCTTCTTCTGCGGCGAGTGGAGAACCGAGACGAGCTCCCTCCACCTGTCGATGTGCACCGCACGCTCCTTCAAGCCCAGTCCTCTGGCAATCAGACGGTCGACCCCATGATCGGTAAAGAGCAAGGGAACGTCGTAGATCGTGAATAGATCAGGATCTTCGATGACGTTCTCCTCCTTCACGTCGCAGAACAGGGCGATCTTTCTTTTCACCGAATCGGAAATGGAGCGGTCACAGCGAGCGACGATCGCATCGGGTTGGATACCGATCGCGCGTAGCTCTTTGACACTGTGTTGCGTTGGCTTTGTCTTGATCTCATCAGTGCTAGCCAGGTGGGGCAGGAGCGTGAGGTGAATGAAGAACGTGTCCTGCCGCGGTAAGTCATCCTTCAACTGGCGGAGGGCTTCGAGAAACGGCAAGCTCTCGATATCGCCCACCGTCCCTCCCACTTCGACCACGCCGATCTCCGCGTCTCCCTCCTCCATGGCGAGGTTGATCAATCGCTTAATCTCATTGGTGACGTGGGGAATCACCTGCACGGTCTGACCGAGAAAGGCGCCCGCGCGCTCTTGGCGGATGACGTTCCAGTAGACCTTACCTGTGGTGATGTAATTGGCCGCGGAGAGAGACTCGTCGAGGAAACGCTCGTAGCGGCCGATGTCCAGGTCTGTCTCCTTCCCATCATGCGTCACAAACACCTCGCCGTGCTCGTAGGGGTTCATCGTTCCCGCGTCCACGTTTACGTAGGGATCGATCTTCTGCAGGCTGACGCGATACCCGCTCAGTTTGAACATGAGGGCGATCGACGCGGCAACGACTCCCTTTCCCAGTCCGGAGATGACTCCACCACTTACCACGATGAGCTTGCGCAACGTTTACCTCCTGTTCTAGCACTCTGTATTGCTGATACAGCATAAGGAAACGCGCCGTCAGGTGCAAGAAAGCCCTTTCTTTGTGCATGCCCATGTTTCGTGCTATAATGGCTCACTCGGTGCGCCAGATGACTGACGCGAGACAATCAAGAAGTAAGGGAAAGGTATCGCATGCTGAGACTGGTCTTAGAGATTATGTTCTTCCTGAACTGCTTTGCCATGACGGGGCTGGTCCTGCTTCAGATGAGCGAACATTCTGGGCTTGGAGGCGCATTTGGTTCCGGGATGTCGAGCACTGTATTCGGGCGCGACGAAACAAGGGATCCGAAGCGTACTGCTACTTCCATTCTGGCAGGGGTATTCATGCTTCTCGGGTTCATCCTGTCGGTCATGTAGATCGTCTGTACGGAGGAGGGAAGGTCGGTGCCGCTAATCGATGTAAGAGGACTCAAGACGTACTTCTACACCGAAGATGGTGTAGTGCGGGCGGTGGATGGTGTTGATTTCACCATCGAACCGGAGAAGACACTTGGTATAGTAGGTGAGAGCGGATGCGGAAAATCCGTTACCGCCCTTTCCATCATGGGCCTCGTCCAGAGCCCCCCGGGGAAGATCGCCGCGGGCGAGATTATCTACTCCCAAGATGGTAAAAAGACTGATCTTACGAAGCTGAACACGAAGGGTCGCCAATACCGTTCGATTCGCGGAAACGAGATTGCGATGATCTTCCAGGAGCCGATGACCTCCCTGAATCCGGTGTACACAATCGGAAATCAGATCATGGAAGCGATCATCCTCCACCAACACCTGCATAAGCATGAGGCGAAGCAAAAGGCGATTGAAATGCTTCACGAAGTGGGGATCCCTGTGCCGGAACAACGGGTTGACGAGTACCCACACCAGCTTTCGGGTGGTATGCGGCAGCGAGCGATGATCGCCATGGCCCTGTCCTGCAACCCCTCTCTGCTGATCGCCGATGAGCCCACGACCGCGCTTGATGTAACGATTGAGGCGCAGGTGCTCGATCTGATGAACGACTTGCGGCGTGAGTTCAAGGCGTCGATCCAGTTCATCACGCATGACCTGGGAGTCATCGCCGGGATGGCTGATGATGTTGTGGTCATGTATCTGGGGAAGATCGTCGAGTCGGCGACGGTACGCGAGATCTTCCACAACCCCAAGCACCCGTATACACAAGGATTGCTGCACTCCATCCCGTCCCTTATGACGACGAAGAAGGAGCGCCTCATCCCGATCAAGGGTGTGGTCCCTGATCCATTCGATGTTCCTGACGGTTGTGGGTTTGAGCCGCGGTGTCCGCATGCAATGGACATCTGCAAGAGAGAGGTACCAACGCTCAAAGAAGAAGCCCCTGGCCACCTGGTCTCCTGCTGGCTATACACGTAAAGAGGTGATTTCGCTTGTCTTCTGTCAACATTCTGCTAGACGTTAAAGGCCTGAAGAAGCACTTTCCTGTGCGCAAGGGGCTATTGCGGCGGGTCGTGGCCCAAGTAAAGGCGGTCGACGGCGTCGACATGTACATCAAAGAGGGAGAGACTCTCGGTCTGGTCGGTGAGAGCGGTTGTGGAAAGACAACTACCGGCCGTTCGATCCTCCGCTTGATCGAGCCAACAGCAGGGGAGATCATCTTCAAGAGCAAGAAACTTGGCACCGACGGCGGATATAAAGAGGTCGATGTCGCCAAGGCATCGCGCAAGACGCTGAAGGCGCTACGACGCGACATGCAGATCATCTTTCAGGATCCGTATTCCTCGCTTAACCCACGTATGACTGTTGGATCGATCGTGGGCGAGCCACTCCTTGTGCACAAGATTGCCAGAGGGCGGGAACGCGAGGAACGCGTGCGCGAGCTCCTTGCCGCAGTTGGCCTGAAGCCAGACCACATGAAGCGCTACCCACATGAGTTCTCCGGTGGACAGCGGCAACGCATCGGTGTTGCGCGCGCGTTGGCCCTCGACCCACAGCTGATCGTAGCTGACGAACCGGTGTCCGCGCTCGATGTGTCCATTCAGGCACAGGTACTTAACCTGATGGAGGGCCTGCAGGAGGAGTTTGGCCTCACTTACCTGTTCGTCGCGCATGACCTCTCCGTGGTTAAGCACATAAGCGACCGAGTGGCGGTGATGTACCTCGGGAAGATCGTCGAGCTTGCGGTGACAGAAGAGCTGTTCGGACATCCGAAACACCCCTACACCGAGGCACTAATGTCGGCGGTACCTGTTCCTGATCCGGACTACAACATGGAGCGAATCCTCCTTGAGGGTGATGTCCCAAGCCCGGTCAATCCTCCGTCCGGTTGCTACTTCCATCCGCGCTGCCGCTACGCGCAGGAGATCTGCAAGACTGAGGAACCGATCTATCGCGACCTCGGAAATGAACACTTTGTCAAGTGCCATTTTGCCGACACGCTTCAGCTGCGTCCTGTTGTCTCTAGATGATCCTCCTCCTCGGAACGAGGAACAAAGGGAAGATTAGAGAACTGAAGGAGCTCCTAGCCGATGTTGTAGGTGTGGAGCTCCTTTCTGTTGCTGATCGCCCGTTTGCCGAGGTTGAGGAAGATGGTGGCAGCTTTCGTGACAACGCGCTATTGAAGGCGCGAGCAATCTCAGCGCAAACAAGACTCTCAGTTCTCGCCGACGACGCCGGACTGGAAGTCGACGCTCTTGGAGGGGAGCCTGGAATAAGATCGGCCCGCTATTCGGGAGAACCGGTCGACTATGAACGCAACAACGCCCTCCTTCTCGAACGCATGCGGGGAATCGTTGATCGACGGGCGCGCTTTGTCATCGTCGTCGTACTGCACCTTGCCGATGGGCGAGAGTATGTGCGTCAGGGAGTCCTCTCCGGGCAGATCACCGAACTCCCGGCAGGAGGGGGGGGATTCGGCTACGACCCCCTGTTTATCCCCGATGGTTACACGCGCACATTGGCCCAGATGACAATGGAGGAGAAAAATCTCATCAGCCACCGCCGACAAGCAATAGAACTGATCAAGGAAGTGCTGCAGGAGATCGGCGGCCAAGCCTAGGTATCATCATCGTTGCTTGCCGGGAAGACCTTCGCCAATTGCTGCACTGCGCGCCGCTGCGCTGCTGAGAGCTTGTTGGGCACAATGACCTTCACCGCGACGAAGTGATCACCGCGTCCCGATCTTCGTAGATCGGGCATTCCCTTTCCGCGTAGGCGTATGATCGCCCCTGGCTGCGTCCCGGGAGGGATAGAGATAGTCTCATGCCCCCACAGTGTATCCACGCTCGCCTTCGTCCCCAGAGCAGCCTCGTGGTAGTGTAGGCTCATGGAGGAATGGATGTCGCTCCCCTCGCGCCGGAAGCGCGGATCGGGAATAACCTCGATCACAATGTACAAATCACCTACTGGACCACCGTTCGGCCCCACGTTCCCCTGCTCCCTGAGCCGCAGACGGGAGCCGTGGTCGACGCCGGCAGGGACCGTGATCGAGATCTTGCTCTTCTCCTTCACCCGTCCGGTGCCGTGGCAATGGTGACAGGGATGTTCGATGATCTCTCCCGTCCCTCCGCACTCCGGGCACACGGTGACGTTGACGAAGCTTCCAAGAAGGCTCTGTTGGCGATACTCGATCTGTCCCCGCCCGTGGCACGTGGGGCACGTCCGCTTCGATGTCCCCGGCTCCATTCCGCCACCCTGACAGACCTCACAGGTAACGAGCCGAGGTGCGGTGATCTTCATCTTCGTCCCGGTGGCGGCATCTTCCAGAGTGATGCGCAGCTTGTACTCGATGTCCTCTCCGTGCGCGACACGCTGGCCGCGCGTCGCGGAGCGAGCCCCGCCGCCCCCCTGGCGAAAGAAGAGATCAAATATATCCTCTACTCCGCCAAAACCGAACTCGGAGTACGCCTGCCGCGCCCGATTGAAGTCCGTCTGACCAAAATCAAACCCCTGGGCCGGGCCGGCATGGCCGTAGCGATCGTACTGCGCGCGCTTATCCGAATCGGAAAGGACTTCGTAGGCCTCGGCCACCCGCTTAAACTTCTCCTCGGCCTGGGCGCGCGCATCCGGGTTCTTGTCCGGGTGGAGTTCCTTTGCCTTGCCGCGGTAGGCACGCTTGATCTCCTCGGGGCTCGCATCACGCGAGACCCCAAGCACCTCGTAATAATCGCGTTTGGCCACGCCGTCCCCTTTTGCGCCCGTTACTTGTCCTCGTACTCCGCGTCGATGTACCCGCTATCGTCATCCTTATCAGAGCCATCAGGGCCCGGTTCTTCGCTAGATGAGGCTCTATCGGCACCGGGTGTCGCATCGCCACTCGTGCTCGCTTGCTTGTACGCCTGCTCAGCGAGTTCATGTGAGCTCTTGGACAGCTTGTCCATCGCCGACTTGATCTCGGCGGTCGATGCGTTCTGTGACAATTTCTCCCGCAGCCGGCGGACCTGGTCCTCGATCTCCCCTCGTTTCTCCTGCGGCACCTTCTCGCCCAAGTCAGAGAGGCTCTTCTCCACCGCGTAGGCGAGCTGGTCGGCCTGATTGCGCACCTCCACCTCTTCCGCGCGCTTCTTGTCCTCTTCTGCGTGTTCCTCGGCCTCGCGGCGCATCTTCTCGATCTCCGCATCGTCCAAGCGAGACGATTCGGTGATCATGATCGATGCCGTCTTCTCCGTTGCCTTGTCCTTTGCCGTCACATTTAGGATTCCGTTGGCATCGATGCTGAACGTGACATCGATCTGCGGGACACCGCGTGGTGCGGGAGGGAGGCCAGCAAGCTGGAACTTGCCAAGAGACTTGTTATCTGAAGCCATCTTCCGTTCACCCTGCACAACGTGAATCTCCACGCTCTGCTGGTTATTATCCGCGGTGGTGAACGTCTTTGTCTTCTCCGTCGGGATCGTCGTGTTGCGCTCGATCAGCGGCGTGGCGATCCCACCAAGGGTCTCGATTGACAGCGTGAGCGGGGTAACGTCGAGAAGGACAATATCGTCCACCTCTCCGGCGAGGACTCCACCTTGGATCGCCGCACCGGCGGCGACAACCTCATCGGGATTGATCTCGCGGTTGATCTTCCCGGGGATGCGTTCGGAGATCAGCTCCTGCACTCGCGGGATACGCGTCGATCCGCCGACGAGGACGACCTGGTCGATGTCATCCTTCGTCTTCTTCCCTTCTCGCAGGGTGTTATCGACGATCTTGACGGTCCTCTGAAGCAGGGCATCGATCATCTGCTCGAACTTGGCCCGTGTAAGCTTCTGCTCCAGGTGCTTCGGACCGCTCGCATCGGCCGTGATGTACGGAAGATTGATCGTGGTCTCCTTGCGGCTAGAGAGCTCCATCTTCGCCGCTTCAGCCGCGTCCTTCAGGCGCTGCATCGCACTGGGATCCTTGGAGAGATCGACCCCCGTATCCTTACGAAATTCGTTCGCGAGCCAGTCCATGATCAGGTGATCGAAATCATCCCCTCCAAGCTTCGTGTCTCCGTCGGTTGCCACCACCTCGAAGACCCCATCTCCGATCTCCAGGATGGAGACATCGAACGTCCCTCCTCCAAGGTCATAGACGAGGATCGTTTGTTCCTTCGACTTGTTAAGGCCGTAGGCGAGCGATGCGGCGGTCGGTTCGTTGATGATGCGCATCACTTCAAGTCCGGCGATAGCTCCTGCGTCCTTCGTCGCCTGGCGCTGCATGTCGTTGAAGTAAGCCGGGACCGTGATCACCGCCTTATTCACCTTCGTCCCCAGGTAGTCTTCGGCGTCCTTCTTCAGCTTCTGTAGGATCATCGCCGAGATCTGTTCCGGGGAGTAGTTTGTCTCCTTACCGTCGATGGTGATCTTCACGTGGTGATCGGTTCCCATCTCGCGCTTGATCGAGGCGATGGTGTGGTTGGGGTTAGTGATTGCCTGCCGCTTTGCCAGCCTGCCAACAAGCCGCTCGCCGGAGTCCGTAAACGCGACCACAGACGGGGTTGTCCGCTCTCCTTCAGCGTTGGGAATCACTTCCGGTGCGCCTCCCTCAAGCGTAGCAACACATGAATTCGTCGTACCAAGATCTATTCCAATTATTTTTTCTTTCATGATTTCTCCTCCTCAGTATCTAATTGTCCCTTACTCACTTTCACCTTGCTCGGGCGAAGGACGCGCCCATTCCTTTTGTAACCCCGTTCGAACTCTTCAAGGATGGTGTTTCTTTCCTCCGAGCTCTCCACGCTCAGGAGCGCTTCATGCTTGTTGGGGTCAAACAACTCTCCTTGGGCACGAATCGGTATTACTCCCTTCGCCTTAAGAAGCTGGTCGAACTGGGCGAAGATCTTCTCCAACCCTCCGACGAAGGAAGCGGCCTCCGTCTCGTTCGAGTAGTTGGTGAACGCACGCTGCAGGTTATCATACAGCGGGATGAAGTCGATGATCTCTCGATCAGCAATCCGTTCCTCAAACTGGCTCATCTCGCGCAACATGCGCTTCTTGTAGTTCTCAAACTCCGCCTGCAAATGCTGCAAACGATCAACATAGGAACGGATTTCTTCGTCCTTTGCCGCTAGCCGCTCACTCAGGGCGGCGCTGGGCTCGTCCTGTTCTGACGGCTGCTGCTGTTTCTCCTCGCGCTCTAGATCTTGCTTGTCTATTTCCTTATCTCTATCTTTCTTACTCATTGTTCTACTCCCCTTGATAGACCGCGTGGACATGATGAAACGAGGATCGTCTCCAATCGATTGGCGATGTAACTGAGTGCTGACATCACCCGTCCGTAGTTCATCCATATCGGTCCGATTACGCCCATCACTCCTCCGTGTGGGCGATAGTCGGATGTGATAACGCTGAACTCCTCCAGACCTGGGCGACGTAGCCCCCCAATGGAGACGATAAGGCCAGTCATCTCTTCACGTTCCCTGTAGATCTCATCAACGAACCCCTCCTCATCCTGCACTGCACGGATCAACCCGGCAAAACGATTCATCGCCTGATCGGGAACTGATTCCTGCAGGTCAGATACGAGGTTAAGCACTCCCTCGAAGTACAGGCGCCTGCCTGAACGCCGTTCGAGCAGACGCCCGAGGACGAGGAGAGCCTGACGCACCGGCCGCTCGTACCATCCCTCCGACTTATCCTGCAGAGCAAGGCCACGCACCGCCTCGAGAGATACATCATGCAGTTCCGTGTTGATGATCTCCGTGATCCTCTCAATCTCGGCTTGAGAAATGTCATCATCGAGCGAAACGAGACCGTGTTCGACAATGCCGATGTCGGAAACGATAACCAACAGGACCGTTCGCGGTCCCATTCTAGCGAGAACGACGCGATCGAGGCGCGTCTCCTCCGGGCGCGGGGGAATGACAAACCCCCCATATCCGGTGATGTTCCCCAGGAGGAAGGCGGTTTGCCGCATTGTCTCTCCTACCTCAAGGCATTGGGCCTCGTACGCCTCTACGACCTCCATGCGCTCCTTCTTCGTCAGCTCTGAGAGATCGATGAGCCAATCGACGAAGAACCGATATCCCTTCTTCGTGGGAATGCGACCGGAAGAAGCATACGGTTTCTCGATGTACCCCGTCTCTTCCAGGTCATTCATATCGTTGCGCACTGTGGCCGAGCTAACGGAGAGGCCGTAGTCATCGAGGATCATCCGCGATGACACGGGTTCTCGCAGTCGTATGTAGCGATCGACTACCTCTTTTAAGATCAGCCGTTGCCTCTCAGGAAGGGTATT